>JBFLWQ010000013.1 GCA_040757775.1 Thermodesulfobacteriota bacterium | reverse complement strand
ACTGCCTTCAGTTCCTTAACAGCGGCATATGAAAAAGACATCCGTCACAGAGAAGAATTTATTAGGCATCAAGAAGAAGGGGGGTGACAGCTATGTTTGGCTGAAAGGATAACAACCAATGAGTTCTGAAAAGAGATGACTGCAAAAGGTAATTGATGCCCTATAAATTACCTATCCATGAAAGGAGAGAACCATGAAAAGATTGTCGACCATTTTAGTCACGTTGATAGTAATAATCCCTCAAGGCTGATAGAGATAAGGTTAAGTATTCTCTACGTAAGATCTTCTATGCGCCAACATAAGGACACGCACAAGAGGCGATCGAGCTATTAAAGAGAGATTGGGGTAAAAGATATTCTTCGTCCTTAGAGTGTCTTCTTGATGGTATAGAGCTATGCCTTACATATTATAACTACCCCCATACTCCCTGGAAGAGGATACGGACTACCAATGTTTCGGAGAGGAGTTTTAGTGAGGTGAAGAGGAGAACGAAAGTCATTGTGAGGTTTCAGGATGAAGCAAAGGCACTCACAATGGTCTGGTGGCAATTAAAAGAACTGAGATGGTATGACGTTGCGATGACTCATGAGGCAAAAGTAATTCTTAAAAATATAAGGGCATCAAGGTATGCAAAAGCAGCTTAATTGAAGATGGTGAAAACCGTTGAGAATAAACCCTATGAGAGAATTTGCAGAAAATAGTTGACAGTATCCCTGTGGATTTTAACATAGCATTTTCTCAAAAGTCAAAAAGGTGACAAATAATTCGAATATAATGCGTATGATAGACTGCGCCTCATGAAACAAAGAACGTTTGTACAACAAGATAATGGCATCTAGCGAATGATTAGATTTTGTTAAGAAACTTAGAAGGATGGTTTTGATAGGGTCATTTTGTGGATGTTCAATAAGTGATTTTTGCATTTCTCGACATTTTCTCTGTAGTTTGCCGAGAATAACAAGATATTGCCTGAGTGTGTTTAATGTCTCTTGTTCTTTTGTCATGTTATTCTTGATGCCGAACAATTAATAAAGTATTACCTAATTTTCTTTCCTGTAATAAACTTAGCCGGTAAATTGGGGACAATTGTACTGTGATTTATTGTGAAATTCTAGTATCGCTCTGCGCTGCCCAGCACATTTTTGTTCTTTTCAATGATCATCTTAGTAAGCTCATCGCGTGCAGGACCTAAGTATTTGCGAGGGTCAAATTCAGCCGGCTTTTCTCTGAATATTTTCCGGATCATGGCTGTAACAACCAAACGCCCGTCGGAATCTATGTTGATCTTGCAGACAGCAGACCTTGCCGCCTTTCTCAACTGATCCTCGGGAATACCAACAGCGTCTGCCAGAGCCCCGCCATTGCTATTTATAAGGTCAACGTATTTGAGCAGGACCGAACTGGCTCCGTGCAAAACAATGGGGAAACCAGGGATTCGCTTTTCGATTTCATCGAGGATGTCAAAGCGCAGGGGCGGGGGGACAAGGATGCCTTCTTTGTTGAGGGTGCACTGATCTGGCTTGAATTTGTAAGCGCCATGAGATGTGCCTATTGAAATTGCAAGGGAATCAACGTCTGTATTCTTTACAAAGTCTTCAACCTCTTCGGGCTGAGTATAAGTAGACCTTGCTCCAACTACGTCGTCTTCGATGCCGGCAAGTATGCCCAGTTCACCCTCGACAGTAATATCGTACCTGTGGGCATAGTCAACGACCTTCCTGGTCAGTTCGACGTTTTCCTGATAGGGAAGATGGGAGCCGTCGATCATTATCGAAGAGAATCCGCTTTCAATACAGGAAACACAGAGCTCGTAGCTGTCGCCGTGGTCCAGGTGAAGGGCGATGGGAATATTGTAACCAAGCTCGCGGGCCATTTCCACAGCACCCTTCCCCATGTTGCGGAGGAGGGTGGCGTTAGCGTAATTGCGGGCGCCCTTAGAGACCTGGAGGATTACCGGGGACCTGGATTGACCACACCCGTTGATAATGGCCTGAATCTGCTCCATATTGTTAAAGTTATAAGCAGGGACAGCATATCCGCCATCCATGGCTTTTTTAAACATTTCACGTGTATTGACAAAGCCTAGTTCTTTATAGCTGATAGCCATGATAGTTCTCCTATCTTTTTTCTTTATTGTTAAGTCAACTACCATCGGCTAAAGCCGATGGCTTGAGGGGTCAAGGATTCAAGTATTTGTAATTTTTAAGCATTTCACTCGAATCCTTGAACCCTGGACCCCTCGAATCCTTATCGTCGATCAACTAATTTTGAGATGATCCTAAATTAATATATAACTAAACATACAAACATATCAAGGAATTTCACCTGTTTCTGTCAAAAAATTTCCGCTACCAAAACTTCCTTGACAAAAATGCAGTCTATAAGATAAAACATAGGGAGGTTTCCTTAAATAATTGTTCCAAGTTTACAATGGGATTATTAAGGTCTGTGGGATGAAGCTGACCATAAAGAGAAAGCTGCTCTTTAGTTATATGGCTATGGTTCTATTGACTGTCCTTGCGAGTACCTATGCTGTAGTCAGTTTACAGAACCTGAATAAACTGGCATACACCATAATCAATCAGGATTTTATGGTAGTTGAAACCAGCAAGGCGATGATGGATGCCCTGCTTGCCCAGGAAAGTGCCGAAAAAAAATATCTGATTCTTAAAGACCTGTCCCTTGCAGAGATATTCTGGATACGAAGCCATGAATTCAGTAACAGAATGAATAATCTCAAAAAAAATCGTCTTTCCGGTATGACGGTGATGCTTTCAAAACTGGCATCGCTCCATAATCAGTATGAAGAACTCTTTCATCAGGAAATAGCACTGGTCGAAGAAAATCGTGTTGAGGATGCCTTAAATGTCTCTGAAGGAAATGGCAAAAAAATGATAGATGATATGGCATCGTATCTGCGTGCCATCCAGAATAAGGCTGAAAAGGACATTGATGCGCGTATGAACCTTATTAAGGTACGAGGCATCAAGGCATCCAGGATGACAGCCATTCTCAGCGTTATAAGTCTGGTCGCAGGATTCTCCCTTGCCTTTGTGATTACCCATAATATTTCCATACCACTCAGGAAGCTCGAAAAAGGGACAGGCATGATTGCCGAAGGGCGGTTCGATTATGACCTTACCATTAACCGCCATGATGAAATAGGTAGTTTAGCCAGCGCCTTTACTTTCATGGCAGAACGTCTCAAGGTACTCGAGGCGCTTAATCTTGATGCATCTCCTCTAACCCGGCTTCCCGGTAATATTGCAATCGAGGAAGAAATTAAAAAACGGCTGTCAGAGAAAAAAAGTTTTTCCCTCTGTCATGTTGATCTTGATAACTTTAAACCCTTTGCGGATAAATACGGTTATGCATGGGGCAGTGAAGTCATCAAAGAAGTGGCAAATATCCTGACGAGTCAGATAAGGGTTTCAGAACAGGAAGATGCCTTTGTCGGTCATGTTGGGGGTGATGATTTTGTTTTTATTTCCGAACCCATGCAGGCAGAACAGATATGTAAGCAGGTTGTTTCGGAGTTTGACCAACATATCCCGATATTTTACAGCGATAGAGACAGAGAGAAAGGTTTCATCGTCGGGAAGGACAGAAAGGGTGTTCAGCAAAAATTTCCTCTCCTCACTATAACTATTGCTATAGTGACCGATGACGGGACCCGTTTTAAAAACCCCCTTGACATGGCAAAGATGGCTGCAGAGTTGAAGGAATATGCAAAAACATTACCTGGCAGCAATTATGTGAAACTCCCGGAACATGCCTGATACAGGGAACGATGTTATGGATAGAAAAAGATGGTTTGTCCTTTTCCTGTTAGTTATGTTTTTAACGGCATGTGCTTCTGCTGTGCCAACCTTTCCCGACAGAGATGTTAGCCCTCCGAAGGCAGTTCCGATAACTATAGATAATGCCTTAGCCAAAGATAAGCCCGTAGTCGAAGATAAGCCAGTAATCGACAGATCGATATCCGACACGGATCTTTTTCACGATGCTGTTTCATATTTGGATAACTCTAAGGTAACGGCTGACTATTTAAAAGCGAAGACAGCATTCGAACTGCTGGTTAAAAGCTATCCTAAGAGCAAATGGCGCAACCTTTCTGAAATGTTTATCAAGATCATTGATGACATGCAGGCATACAAGGTAAAGAGCGGCTCTGACCGACTGCTGGCTGATAAAGCCCAGGCAGATAAGGGCAGGCTTTTTCAGGAGAATGAACAGTTAAAGAAAGATAACGAGCAGTTAAAAAAAGATATCCAGCTTTTGAAGAATCTGGAGATTCAATTAGAAAAAAGGGAGAGGGCACTCCGATAAATGGCTTATCCATGTAGTCCGTTCATGTGTACACACACACTCCCCCTGGGTGGACTAACCACTGCAAGAGAATACCTGTCCAGATCGAGGTATTTCCTTGCTACTCGCAGGACATCATCGTTGGTTACCTCAGCTATTCTTTCAGGGTATTCCATAAAATAGGAGTATCCCAGACCATATCTTTCGCCAAATGCCATAGTGGCTGACTTGGCAGAGTTTGTCTGTAAACCGATCTCGAAACTGCCAAGAAGGTATCTCCTTGCCCGTTCTAACTCCGCAGAGTCTATTTTCTTCTCTCTAACCTTTTTAAGCTCCTTCTTTATACCATCGATGGCTGTATCCAGTTTTTCAGGGCTGGTACCGATATAAACCCCTATAAAACCAGGGTCTATACCATCCTGGAAGAAAGAGGCGACAGCATACGCCAGGCTCAGTTTGTCCCTGAGTTCCATAAAGAGCCTTCCTCCCTGTCCTGACAGGACTGTATTAAGAACCTCCAGAGCATACCTGTCAGGGCTGTATATCGTTGTTCCCAAAAATCCCAGGACAATATGTGCCTGTTTTTTATCCTTGTACTCCTCCACATTTTTAATGCACTCCGGGGGGGCCTCCTTCAAGATTTTTGGAATTTTAAAATTAGTGGCTGCAAAATCCTGAAAAAATTGTTTTACTTTTTTAATGGTGTCATCTGCCCTGACATCACCGACTATACTCAGAACCAGGTTTTTTGGACTGGCATAAGTTCTGTAATAATCTATTAGATCATTCCGGGTCATATTGAGTATAGATTCTTTCGTGCCCAGTATATTCATCCCGTAAGGATGGTAATTGTACAGGGTTTTGGCAAAGATGTTAAAGGTGTAGGAGGCAAGATTATCCTCTTGCTGTTTCAGGGCTGCTAGTATATCTGTCCTTTCCTTCTCTAATTCAGCCTGATCAAAGGTGGGATTGATTATGATATCTGAGAAGAGCCTTAATCCTGTGTCAAAGAATCTGCTCAAAATTTCAGAGGTTAAACCAAAACTGTTCCTGCCTGAAAACCCATGGATACTTCCTGCAGTGGATTCAATCAGTTGAGCGATTTCAAGGGCATTACGATCCCTGGTTCCCTTGGTAAGCATTTCTGCTATGAAGTTATTTACCCCGTTCAATCTCTTCTTTTCAAACCGCAGCCCTCCTAAAAAAACTGCTCTCATTGCAACAATAGGGGTAGAATGGTCTTCCTTAATCAAAAGCGTCATACCATTTTCCATAGTTATTTTTTCTATCTGTTCCACCCCTTTTTTACAGGGTTTTGGATAGCGGCACCTCGATTTACTCTCTTTTTTTGAGGCGATATCCTTGATTAAGTCTTCGTTTATGTCATCTCCATTTCCATGAGGCAGCAGAAAGACAGCCGTCAGGTTTTCATTCTTTAGATACCTTTTTGCTGCTCTCATAATGTCATGGTTTTTAACCTTATATATCAGGTTGATGTATTCCTTTTCAAAATTTATATTCTCTGCTACTACGTCAAAATGCCCCAATTGTCTGGCCTGCCCCTGGACTGTTTCCTTGCCATATAGGAATTCACTCTCGATATTTAGCTTGGCCTTTTCTAATTCATTATCGTTTATCTTTTCGGACTTTAATCTGTACGTCTCCTCTAATATAGCTGCCAGGGCATCCCTGGATTTCTCGCTTTCCATTACACTGGTTATGACTAAAAGCCCTGGTTCCTTAGGCATAAAACTATAGGAATATATGTTATATACAAGTCCCTTCCGGTCTTTTACCTCCTTGTATAACCGTGAAGAATCGCCGTTACCCAGTATAAAGGAAAGTATATCGAGGGCTGGGGTGTCTTTGTGGTTGATACCAGGGATATGGAATGCCGCGCTCATGTAACCTTCCATTACATTGTCAATCATAACGCTGCTTCTTATGGTTTTCTGAGGCAATTCCTGAACTCTGCCCTGACTGGTTCCTTGATTTGATGTAAAATCTTTAAATGCCAGTTCTATTTTAGGAGAGACAGCAGTATTCTCAATATCTCCAACTACTATAAGGGTAATATTGCTCGGGGTATACCATCTCTTATAAAAATCCAGAAGATTGCCTCTGGTAAAACTCTTTACTGTATCTTCAAAACCGATTATCGGGCGACGGTATGTATGTAGATTATAGCTGGTAGAGAAGAGGGCTTGCGTTAATTTTACCATAGGCTGGTCCTCGCACCGCTTGATCTCTTCCATGATGACTTCTTTCTCTTTTTCCAGCTCTGTTGGGTTAAAAGAGGGATGTCTTACGGCATCGGAGAGTACGTCAAGCCCAAGGTCGAAGAATCTGCTGGCTATTACTATATGATAGACTGTTTCATCAAATGATGTGTAGGCGTTGATCTCTCCACCCGAGGACTCTATCTCATAGGCAATCTCTCCCACTCCCCTCTTTTCTGTACCCTTAAAGAGCATGTGCTCTATTATGTGGCAGATACCAGCTTCCCTGTCTGTTTCATCACCACTGCCAGCCTTTACCCACATCTGAAGGGCAACTACAGGGGCAGAACGGTTTTCTTTTAAAATAAGCGTCATGCCGTTTTCCAATTTTAACCTTTGATAATCTTTCAAGTTCTATAACCTCAGCAATCTTTTTGCATTTTCTCCGTATATCTTGTCAATCTCCTCCCTGGAAATGCCGCAGTTCTCTATCTGCTTCCTGTATCTTCTCTGGTCTATCAGAGGATAATCAGTGCCAAATAGAATCTTTTCTGCACTGATTATCTGCACTGCAACAGGATATACCCTGGAGGTATATAAAAAGATAGATGCAGCAGTATCATAGTATACCCTTCCTGCTGCCCTAGCTACCTCTGGCATCAGTTCATAAAACAGGAGCCCTCCTCCCCAGTGGGCAAGAACAATATCGACGTCAGGATAAGAAAGGATAAAATCATAATACTGCTTAATCTCTGTTTTTGCCTTTCCTACGTAGTAATGACCTACAGTTTCATTGGTATGAACCATAATTGGGACATTGAGCCCCTTTGCAGCCTCCACGATAGGACGGATGATCTTTTCGTCATCTATAGCTACCCTGTGAGCCTCTGTAACGATTTCACCAACGCCTTTCAAACCCAGCCCGACGCATCGCTCAATCTCTTTAACCGTTTTATTTTTACCCCTTAACTGAATGGAAGCAAAACCTATAAGCCTGTCAGGGTATCTTTTAACAGATTCCAGGATGTAATCATTCCCATCCTTACACAGTCCCTGATCTGACCACGCAAAACCGCATACTACACTCTTGTCTACGCCTGACCTGTCCATAGAAGCTACCAGTTCTTCAGCACCTATCATGCCAACCTTCTTTGATTCTCCCAACATATTGGACCGCTCTCCGCCAAATAATAAGCGGAAAAGAGGGTCCTTTTTCCGGTACTTATCCAGATTTTCCCTCACCTCTTTGGAGAATATATGGGTGTGGAAGTCTATTATCATATACCCCCTCCATCAAGTGATTCTTCATAGCGGGCCAAAATGAATATCAAATCTGCTGATCTGTTAAGGTATGCCAGTATCTTATCGTTGAGCAAAAGATTATCTTCCTTTAACCTGACAGCTCTCCTTTCTCCCCTTCTGATTATAGTACGTGCCATGTCCAGAGAAGCGGAGACCAGAGATGTCCCCGGTATAATGAAGCTCCTGGGCAACTTTACCTTATCTTCCATCTCTTCAATAAGATTTTGCAGCTCCTGAACGTCATCTTCTCCAATCTTATTTTTTAGCTTTCCATAATCTTTGGGATCGGTGGCCAATTCTCCCCCCACCACAAAGAGCATTTCCTGAACCTTATAAATAATCTCCTTAACTCTGTTGTTCTTGGAAAGGGCTCTGGCAAAACCCAACGTGGAATTGGCTTCATCCAGGGTCCCGTAGGTTTCAGGTCTCGGGTCGGATTTGCGTATTCTCTGACCATACAGCATACTGGTGTATCCTTCATCACCCTTTTTATTAAACAGCTTCATAAATCCTCCTTAGAGTATTAGTACGTTTCTTTATTAAGATAAGTCATACCGCCTTTAAAACAACTCCATCTGCTTTGGTTCTTCCTCTTTTGTCTCTTCTCCTTCTTTCCCCTGCACACTGATCTTTCCATAAACACCATCATATCCCGGTGTAATCTTCAGTTTTCCTTCTCTTACCTTCATGATTCCTTCTAAAATATTTGGTTGGGCAAGTCCGGTCAGTTCATCCCTGGATAGATCTAAAAGGATGTTGAACTCATTTCCCCCCTTTGCGATCATCGTTTCATACTCTCTTCTCACTGTGGCTGTATTTACCCCGCATCCCAAGACTTCAGCTATGATTTCCTCCAGCGGAACCATATGCATTGCAGGTATTGCCCCTTCTGGCAGAAAACCCCTGGGGCGATCCGAGAGGGCTTCCACGCGGTGCATCACCCCGATAGTAAGCCCTTTTTTGCATACCGGACATATATTACCGTTATCTTCACTCTCCCATGGAGAAAAAAGGATGCCGCAGTTTCTGTGTCCATCGTAATGATACTTTCCTTCCTCAGGGAAGAATTCTACGGTAAAGAGCAGCTTACTTCTATCCTTTTCTCTCAGACACTTTATAATTTGATTATAGTTTAAATCGCAATCAAAGACATTTCCTTCCCTGCCTATTTTGTTGGGCGAATGGGCATCAGAATTGGAGATCAGGGCAATTCTGTCCAGAGCAGAAAGTCTCCAGTTCATCTCCGGGTCAGAAGACAAACCGGTTTCGATAGCATGTATATACTTGGATTGATCCCCGAAGCACTCCTCCATAGAATCAAAACCTGAGTTAGCCCCGAATAGAGAGAACCAGGGGGTCCATGCGTGGGCAGGTACAAGAAAGCAGTCTTCAGATGTATCCAATACCAGCTTGACCATGTCTTTGACAGGGAATCCAAAGATGGGCCTGCCGTCGGAACCAAGCTTGCCCCTCCTCCCCAATTTTGCGTTTATCTTTTCTACTACCTCTAAGGTAGGAGCAAAGATGAGGGTATGAATCTTACGGAGCTTCCCTGCCTGAGAGAAGATATTGCTTACCTCCGTAGTCAGGACAAAGCGGACGTTTTTGTTTCCGTTCTTTAAGGTTAGAAGGTTACCGTCAGAAGGTTCAAGTTTCGCTTTAAGTTCAGCAAAGTACAGGGGATGGGTAAAGTCTCCAGTCCCCAACAGGGTGATCCCTTTAATCTCTGCCCACTTGCCCAGGGTTTCAACTCCCATATCCTTGCTGGTTGCCCTGCTATACCTGGAATGGACATGGAAATCTGCTATGAATCTCATAATTCTCTTACCAAGTCTACTCTCTCTTCTAACTAACCTTTACCTTACTGGTTTTTCCCCCTCCTGTTTTTTCCTCAGTTCTCTCTATTTCGCTTTCTATTAAGGATTTGACTGCCAGTAAGATCTCCTTCCTCGCGCCTAAGAGGTGTTTTCTCACATCACTTTTTGCAAACCTCGAAATAAGACTTTGTAAGGGACAAAGATCACAAACTCTGGTTTCTTTTTCCATCGTTATCACCTCCAAACCTTATGTTGAGTCTTCCGCCCTCCATCTTCGCATCCAGTAGCTTTAGGGAGGCTAAGACCCTGGGCAATAAAATGTTTCTCTTATAGTTCTTTATGTTAATCACCAGTTCATTCCCCTTAGTCCACATCTCCAGGTTCTCTTTGGTAGTAAAGGGTAGTTTTACCGAGAGGCAGTAACTGCCATTGGATCCATTTATCTCGATAGGTTTGTCCTTGTAGAATATCTTTGTAGGGTCCCCTCTTTTATAAAGTGCATCCGCAATGTCAGAAAGTAGTTCCAGTCCGATAATCTCCTGGTCCAGTAATTCTGATGTCAGTATAGGCAGGGGGCGAAAAGATTCCCTTACCTCTTGTAAATGCACTTTTTGTATTTGTTTCCATTTGGTATAGAATGGATCTGTTATATCCTTAGACAATATTCGATTGACGATTACAGCATCCACTGAAAAACCGAATAGATTGAGAAAAGTATATGCCCTTTGCGACTCCTTGATTACCATCTTTTCAGGATTGATTACCAGCCTTATAGAGGATATTTCGGGATCAGTTAATAGTTCCTTCATCCCAATGAGGTTATTATACAGTCCTTCCATGCTCTCAAAGACACTGTCACTGGGCAATGGCATTTCAACAAGATGCCTCGCTACCGGTCTGACTGCCTTAAAAACGGTTCTCTCTATATTGAATATCTTTTCCATATACCATTTTGCAATGTCTGGAAAAGCGAGCAATCTGAAGGTGTCACCTGTTGGAGCACAATCTATAATAATAACATCGTATTCTTTTTTTACATAGAAGTCTTTCAACTGTAAGAGGCTGAAAACCTCTTCCATCCCGGGGAATACAGATAACTCCTCAGCAATTATATTTTCAAACCCTCGGTACTTTAAAAACTCCTGTATGAAACCCTGGATTGGGCCCCAGTTTTTTTTGATTTCATAGTTAACGTCTATCTCCTCACCATAAAGGTTATCTGTGATAAAGGTAGGCTGGTTCCCGATTTCCATATCAAATGAATCTGCTAAACTGTGGGCCGAATCGGTGCTTATCACTATGGTTTTATAGCCGAGTTTGGCACACTTAATAGCTGTGGCTGCAGAGATGGTCGTCTTCCCTACGCCACCTTTTCCTGTGAATAGAATTATCCGCATTGTTTATTATCTCAATCTGTAACTATAATTAATGGCAAAGACCAATTTCAAGAAGGTGCCCTTATGGATTTAGCTTATCTATATTCTCATCGGCCAGAAACTTCATCGAGCCATCCCCGGCAGAGGGTAAACTACATCAGCACGTAGCGCCTCTGTTGCAAAAGCCAAAGCAGCTTGAATGGCTTCCTGTGTCAGTCGAGGATAAGCCTCAAGGATTTGCTCAGCCGTTTTACCAGCAGCCAACTTCTCAAGTATGAGTTCTAAGGTGATGCGTGTGCCAGATATGACCGGCCTACCCATCATAATTGAGGGGTCCGACTGGATAATACCTCTATACATCTTTTTTCACCTCCATAGTTTAGATAACTCTAAACCAGTTTAGACACGATTTCAAGACCTTTTTAGTTCCCCGACCAATCATCCTTCTATAACCTTCAACCAAACCCTTCTGTTTCTTGGGCCATCAAACTCACAGAAGAATATTGACTGCCAGGTTCCCAATACCAATCTTCCATCCTCCACAATGATAGTTTCAGAAGACCCCACAAGACTCGTTTTTATATGGGCATCTGAATTCCCTTCGGTATGGCGATACCTGTCGTCAGGGGGGACAAGATTTTCAAGTTTTGTCAAAATATCTTTTGGGACATTGGGGTCAGCGTTCTCATTTATGGTAACAGCCGCTGTGGTATGGGGAACAAAGATACAACAGACTCCGTTTCTCACCTTGCTGTCAGTAACTGCCTTTCGAATCTGATGAGTAATATCCAGCATCTCTGTCCGTTGGCTGGTTTTAACTGTAAATGCCTCCATTTTCCATGTCCTCCTCTTGAAAAACTACCAATAGTGTAATTTCGCTTGAATCCTTGAATCCTTGCCCCCTTGAATCCTTTTCATCAACCAACTCTTTGGGTGATGAACCATCTATATCTGTTTTTTAGCATAACTTTTAGACAAGGGTTAGTCAAACCCTTTTTGAGTATGTCAAGTTTAACCATATGTTTACCAAAGCCACCCATCAGCTCAGAGAGTGACGGGAGATATGAAATGATACATGCAAAGATTTGAATTGCAATTACATCCCAGATTGTCTTATTATTTATTAGATTTTTCTGCAAGAAAGGTTCTTTGCCCGGGGAGTTAATCTATAAGGTCAGAGGGATTCGATATATTTTTCAAGCCTTGCTTTGAAGCGCACGTAAACAACATTCGCATTCTTAATGCCTTCTGCCATGCGTTCCCATTCCAACTGAAATCCGTAACCGTGATGAACGACATGGCGAAATTTTCGGTATGGTGCCAAGCCAGACGATAGGAAGCCATCAAATAGCGCAGGCAAAGAAGGAAAAGATGGCTCGCAGAATCGCTTAAACAGTTCGACATGCCACATCTCGCCGGAAGGCAGGGGTACATTATAGAAGCGGCTGATGCGCTTGAGAATATTTTCAATGCCAGTGTAAAACTGTGCCAGGAATGCCGATGCCGCTGTTTTTTCGCGGACGGATGCCTCTCTTCCTTTGACATCCTCATAAAGAATGGATAATTCGCGTAATACCGTCTCGATATTCTCCAGTTCAATGGCGATTTCTTCCCTCAGCTCTTCAGAGGTCATAGGAGTACCTTACCCCTTTTCTCGATGTTCTGTGTGAAACGTGTGGCAGGAGTCAGGGGAATGATATCAAGAGGAATGTCCAATTCGTCTTCAATCTTTGCTGCCAGTTCAAAGAGCTTCCATCCCGGAACACCGTCACAAGCGAGATCGATGTCACGGGCTGCCTGGGGTGCGTCTATGGCACTGCCGAAAAGGATCAGCCGTGTTGCGCCATAGGTCCTTGCAAGCTGAACTATTTTATCAATTTTGGATGGATCGAAAGCCATTATCTCTCCTTACGTTGAATCTTTGCCGTTGCAACAATAATACTTACTATGTCTAATCACTCATAAAGATCATTTATTGTCGGTAATTATCTCTTATTTTGTTGCTTCTGTCAATGAATCTTATGAATCAGGCATTCCGCTGTATTTAGTTTTTTGCGCCAGATTGTGCCACGTCTTACCCCCCTCTTCTTCTTATTAACCCTGAGGAAATCCCTTTTCTGTAAAACAGCTTGACTTTGGAAGAAGCTATTTTTCTTTGATAAAGATTATCAAATCTTTCTGTCTTTTAATTATTTTTTTGTTTTCTAGCATAACTTTTAGACAAGAGTTAGTCAAACCCTTTTTGCGTATCTCAAGTTTAACCATATGCTTTCCGAAGCCACCCATCAGCTCAGAGAGTGACGGGAGATATGAAATGCTCCATGCAAAGATTTGAATTGCAAATACATCCCAGATTGTCTTATAATTTCTAATAAAAATTATTTGAGCAAGGTTTCTTGATAAGTCAAGGAGACGAGTGTGTCTGCGCAATCAAAAGCCTTGGTATGTTTTCTGATAATCCTCCTTGCATCATGCGCAACTCCAAAAATTTTTTTAAAAAGCACAGGTGTCTCTATAATAAATGAAGGAGTCGCGATATGTATAAAACGAAGTATGTTTTAAAGAGATTACTGCTATCCTTTGCCATTATTGCTTGTTCAGGCAATGCCTTTGCTGCTGAAAAGTCTGACCATGAGCGTATCAGTCAGGGGACTGATACTGAAGGTTCAGCACAAGTTTTTGTGCAACTGGGGCATACAGGTGGTATTAAATCTGTAACCTTTTCTCCTGATGGGAGGTATGCATTATCTGGGAGTACAGATCACACCCTCAAGCTCTGGGAGATTTCAACAGGCAGGGAGATGAGGACATTTACAGGACATACCAATAATGTTGCCTCCGTTGCATTTTCTCCTGATGGGAGGTATGCATTGTCAGGGAGTGAAGATAAAACCCTTAAGCTCTGGGATATTGCAACATGGAGGGCGATAAGGACATTCAAGGGACATTCAAAAGAGGTAAATTCTGCAGTTTTTTCAGCAGATGGAAGATATATCCTTTCAAGCAGTGAAGATGGAACCGTTAAGTTATGGGATGCTTCTACGGGTAAGGAAATTAGAACATTTACCTATGTCGGAGAAGAAATTGTTAGACAACCAGACGGTCGGCTTGAGAGGATAAAAGTTACCGGTACCAGAAGTAGAGAATCGGCGATATTTTCTCCGGATATGAAATATGTGTTATCAGGAGGTAGAGAGGGGATTAAGCTATGGGATATTGAAACAGGAAAAGAGATAATAAGGCAATTTGTAGGTTCAGGGATAGCCGTTTCTCCTGATGGCAAATATGTCCTTTCATTACTCTTTAAAACCCTCAAACTCTGGGATATTGGGACAGGAAAAGAAATCTGGACATCCGTAGAGCTTCCAAACTATATCCAATCCATTGCCTTTTCCCCAGATAGTAAGTATGCATTATCAGGTGACCAGGGTGGTGCGGTGAAGCTCTGGGATATTTCGACTGGAAGAGAAATAAGGACTTTCACTGGACATTTGCCTCTTGTTGCCTCGGTAGCTTTTTCTCCTGACGGAAGATATGCCCTGTCAGGAAGCATGAATGATAGGGCCATAAAGATATGGGATGTAGAGGCAGGGAAAGAAATAAAAAACTTGGGGAGGCAGGTATATGGAGTTTCAAGTATAAGTTTCTCAAAGGATGGGAGATATGTTCTTGCCGGCAATGGGACGAATCTCTGTTTATGGGATGTTTTATCCGGCATAAAAATAAGGACATTTTCAGGACATCAGGAAACAGTCTATTCAGCAGCCTTGTCACCTGATGACAGATACGCGGCATCCGGAGGCGAAGATAAAACCCTTAAACTCTGGGATGTTTCAACTGGCACGGAGAAAAAAACACTTATGGGACACACTGATAGAATTCTCTCCGTTGCCTTTTCACCTGATGGCAGATATGTTCTGTCAGGAGGTCCCGATAATACCCTGCGGTTATGGGAGGTTGCCACGGGAAAGGTGGCTCGGACTATCTTAGGGTCTGGTTCAAAGGGACAATTTACTGAAGCTGTTTTTTTGCCAAATGGAAGGTTTGTTATGAGCAGCTATATGGACTTAAGTAGTGCATTTAACCCTGTTACGACCTTAAGACTATTTGATATATCTGCCGGAAAGCAAGTCAAGTTCATTTCTCCTGGTGCATTTGGCATGTCTGTATCCCCTGACGGCAGGTACGTGTTTTCAAATATGTTTCAACTTGTTGAGATTGACTCTGGTCAAGCTGTTCGCAATTTTTCCCCAAAAGGGTATGCTGCAAAGAGCGCCTTCTCTCAGGACGGTAATTATCTCCTCACAACAGGTGAAAAAAATCTTCTGCTCTGGGATGTGGCAACCGGAGGAAAGATAAGAGAATTCAAGGGACATATAGATAATACTTATCCTGCAAGCTTTTCACCTGCTGACTCCAGATACGTTGTCTCCGGAGGCTCTGATGGTACAATTAGACTCTGGAATATTCATACAGGCGGGGAGATTGCCCGTTTTGTAGGTTTTATTGACGGTGAATGGATTGTCATCACCCCTGAAGGCTATTACAACTCCTCTGTCAATGGAGATAAGCATCTCAATGTCCGCATCGGCAATAACGTCTATGGCATAGACCAGTATCGTTCAGCGTTCTATAAACCTCAGATAGTTGAGGCAGCATTAAGGCTTGGTGATACACAGAAGGCGATTGCAGAAACCATCGGGGTTGATAAAGAAAAGCCCGCTGTTACAGTTGCTTCAATTCAGAACATAGAGCCCCCGTTCATTGTTATTAAATCCCCTGAAGACGGAAAAAAGATGAGTTCAAGTGATGCTGAAGTCTCCCTTTATATTGAAGACAGAAATCAGACGATAAGGAATGTAAAGGTGTATGTTAATGGAAGGCAGGTTACAGGCAGTGAGGCTTCGCCCCGACTTGTCGGGGCTCGCAATGACATCAGGGGGATTAAAATCACTCACAAAGGTATAGAAGTGCCAGAAGGCAAAAAGACCCTGGATTTAAAAATACCTGTTCATCTTGAGACAGGAGAGAATCTGATAGAGGTTATGGCATTCAATGGCTTTTCCGAAGGAAGGAAATCTATCCGTATATATCTTGAAGTGGCAGGACAGGCGTCCCGCCTGTCAGAGGCAATCCTCCCTAACCTTTGGATACTCTCCATAGGAATAAACAAATATCAGGACAAGAACCTAACCCCGCTCTCTTATGCAGTTGCTGATGCAGAGGGTGTTGTTGAAGCATTCAAATCTCAAAAGGGGAAGCTATTCAGAGAGGTAAACAACCTCATCATGAATGACAACAGCCCCATAAAGCCGACCCGTGACAATATTACTGACAACCTCGATTATGTGAAAAAGGCAGGACATAATGATGTTGTCATATTATTCATTGCGGGTCATGGGATAAATGACGACAGCGGAGAGTTCTATTTCCTTCCTTCTGATGCTGTCATATCAGAGGACGGCTCTATAAAGAAGTCAAAGGCTATCTCATGGAGGGATATAAAGGCGATACTGGATATACCTGCAAAGAAGATTATCTTTGCCGACACCTGCCATTCAGAGGGGGTGAGTGGTAAAAAGACCAGGGGTGTTGACAATGACCGTTTTGTAAAGGAGCTTCAGGAAGCGAATGCGGTTATATTTACATCAAGCAGGGGAAGAGAGTTGTCTCAGGAATCGGATAAATGGAGACATGGCGCTTTTACCTATGCCCTGATAGAAGGGATAAAAGGAAAGGCGAATCTTATAAAGGATAATAAGATTTCCATGAAGGAGCTGGATACCTATGTATCAGAGACAGTGCCTCAACTGACAAACGGCGCCCAGCACCCGATTACAAATACCCCTGATGGTTATGTGAATTTCCCTGTAGCGGTGGTGGAATAAAGACATTTTTTTTGGGGGAAAGACAGTGATGTATATAATTTGAGATGAAAGCAATGATAAAAAGCCCAATATTTTTTTCAGTTAGTTTATAATCACCTAAATGACATAATGCACACAAATTTAAAGGAAGGTGAACTACAATGACTCGGCCATTCAATCGTATAACCATAAATTCAGAAGTCTGCATGGGGCAGCCCACGATAAGGGGAATGCTTATTACTGTTGCCTTTGTGCTAAAATTGCTTGCCTCTGGCATGACCCATGAGGAAGTCCTGAAGGCATATCCGGAACTCGAGAGAGAAGACATTCTTCAAACTATTGAGTATGCAGCGTGGCTTGCAGGGGAGTATCATCATCCTATTCATGCTTATGCTGAGTAAATGATATGGAATTAAAGTTCATAACAGATATACACATCTCTCCTCTTACCGTTAATGAATTGAAAAAGAACGGGTATGACATTATTCGCGTTACAGATAAACTTCCTGCAACAGCTTCCGACGATGAGATTATTCAACTGGCATATCAGGAACAGGCTGTAATCATTACGCAGGATCTGGATTTTTTTGCAATTATCGCTCAAAGCGGACTTAACTGGCCGAGTGTTATTTCATTGCGTGTCGCTAATGCCAAACCAGATATGATTACAGGACTTCTGATAACAGGTGTTGCCTCGAATTGAAGGTGAACTTACTGAAGGAGCAATTGTATCAATAGATGAGACAGAGTATCGTATCAAAAATCTTCCCGTGAAATAGAATGGCAAAACTTTCAGACCGGCCAGTAATAAAGGACATTGGAGGAGGGTGAGATGAAGGTATTTGACGAAATGACACTGCCGAGAATCCTGGTTGTTATTTCGCTGATTTTTCTTACTTCATGCACAATGGCAACAGCAGTACCAGAGATTTATTTGAAGCAGAGCGATATTAAGATGGAACTCAAGAAAGATGCTTACGGCATAGAGACGTTGTATGTTTCAAAAGATGGAAAATATATGCTAACCGGGACTATGGGGGATGTTTTATCACCAAAGATGGCTTCAATGCGACTATGGGATCTGACCGAGGGAAAGCAGCTTCTGATGAAACCTTCCTTGTCCAAATGGATAGACTCTGTTGCTCTATCTCCTGACAGTAGATATTCTGCGATAGGTGGATGGGCTATACATGGTTGGCAAGGAAATAAGGCAAGTGTTCTTGAAATATGGGATATTGTTAATGGTGTCTTATTGAAAGATTTTAAAGAGTTGCGTGGTTCAATAGTCAGTGGTGTGAATTTTTCTCCTGATGGAAGATATTTGCTTGCCACCACAGGAAATGATATTCATCTAATTGACACAAAAACATGGAGTATAGTCAGGACAATGAGTTCTGATTATCAGAAACCCCCTTTCAGACCATTTGTTCCCTCCATGCCATATTTTTCCTCTGCAGTCGCAGCATTTTCCCCGGATGGGAAGTTCATTCTTTCAGGAGGTCCGGATGGTGTAGTCCGATTGTGGGATGTTGAAACAGGAAAAGAAATAAAGCAGTTCCGTGGACATAAAAGAGGATTAATGGGGGGAGTTAGTGCTGTCGCTTTTACTCCTGACGGCAGTTATGCGCTGACAAGCGGCTGGCACGACGATAATGTCATGCTCTTGGACATCAAGACGGGCGATGAAGTTAGGCGATTTTCAGGATTTGAAAGCTATATGTCTGTGTACGTGTCCGGTCTTGCTCTTTCTCCTGACGGGAAGCATGTATTGATTGAGGGCATTCCACTAAAAATTTGGGATATTCAAACGGGGAAGGGGTTGACAGATCTTAGCTATATATGGAAAGGAATGAAAACTGCGAGTATTGGAAAAGCACAGTATCATCCCAACTGCCAATATGTTTTATTTTCGTGGAGTGAACCTGCAGTGAGAATTTATGATATCAAAACAGGTGAGGAAATAGCAGTGCTTATAGGCTTTGAGGGTGGTGAATGGTTGGTAATTACATCAGAAGGTTACTACAATGCCTCCGAAAAAGGAGCGCAGTATCTGAGCGTGAAGGTAGGTGACAAGAAATACGATATGAACCTTTTCTATGACGTCTTCTACCGCCCGGACATTGTTGCTGCCAAGTTGAGGGGAGATGACATAAAAGACTTAACCACAATCACGATGCAGGATGCAATAAAGAACCCACCGCCTGTTGTTGAGATAAGCCCTATCTCACCCTTGCCAGCTTCTTCAAAAGTAAAAGTCTGTTATAAAGTAAAGAGCACAGGAGGAGGAATAGGAGAAGTCAGGCTCTTTCATAACGGGAAACTCATAGAATCAGACGGATACTACAAAGAAGCAGCCAGAACAGCTACAGAAAAGACCCAGGTTGCAAAACTCGACAGCAAGGCAATCTACGAAGACATGAGAAGCGTAAAGGTAAAAGAAAAGGCTGACATTAGCCCTGTAACAACCAGGACAAAAGGGGATGTTTTTAATGACTGTAAGGAGATAGATGCAATATCAGGGGAAAACGAGATAAGCATAACAGCATTCAACAGAGATAACACAGTCCAGAGCTACATGCAGACAGCAAAATTCAACTCAACAATGAAACCTGAAGAACCGCACATCTACATCCTTTCAATAGGTGTAGACCAATATAAAGATAACAGCGTAAACCTCAAATACGCAGTAAAAGACTCAAAAGACATAGAAGAAAGGTTGATAAAACAGGCATCAACATTATACAAGTCCCACAACATCCACTACGAACTACTTACAGACAGCAATGCCACAAAGGCAAATATAATCAACAAAATCACTGACCTTTCAAAAAATGTAAAGCCGACCGACAGCTTTGTCCTTTTCGTTGCAGGGCATGGGATATTACTTCAGAACCAGTACTACATGCTCACATATGAATATGACGGAAAAGTAAGCGACGCGAATATGATAAGCTCAAATGAAATTGTGGAGATGTCGAAGAAGATAAAGTCCTTATCACAACTCTTTATCTTTGACACATGCCATGCAGGAGGTGTGGACTTAATTGTGAGTGGACTGTATGATGCCCGCATGTCTGTATTGGCAAAAAAGATGGGGCTTCACATATATGCATCAGCTAGCTCAATCCAGCAGGCAATGGACGGATACCAGGGGAACGGGTTATTCACATACACACTTCTTGACGGACTGAACAACAAAAAAGAGGCAGACAGGAACAAAGACAACAGTATAAGCCTTGTTGAGCTTGGAGAATACTCAAAGACATCAACAACAGAGATATCAAAGAAGATAGGGCAACAGCAGACGCCGCTTATTATCAATTTCGGGAAGGACAGTGCTGTGTATAATTTAAACTAACTCTGTAAAAAGAGATTGATGATGGGAATATGGGTTGGCATAATTGTTTTCGGTTTCTGCGCCGTGTTCAGTTTTTATATGGCATATCTTGCATTCAGAACAGGCAGCAACGGGGCTTTTCTATTTACAGGCTTTGGACTGCTCTTCGGGGTTCCATTCATAACCTCAGTGTTCAAGGCTCTTTCAAAGAGGAGTGCGGTCAAGCCCGAGCCTGAGTCCGTAAGGTTTGTCCCTCACTGGTTTATGATGACCGCTATAATATTTATCGGTCTTGTTATTTTAGCATCAATAGTGATAAACATTATAAAGGCTCTCAGGTAATAGAGGCTGAAAATAAAGATACTGAATAGCAACTGATAATTAAATAAAAACATGTGATGAGAAAAAATATTATTCAAACTTAAGGTTAAGAAAAACAAATAAGCGTGATGTATTGAGAGATGCACAGTTAACGATAAAAAAACAGTATGAACAGCAGTACTTCTGGGCAGCCTTTCAGTTAACGGGTATGACTGAGTAGGAGGATGTAACTGGAAATACAAGCAGGAGGCGCAATTCCCTGTGGTAGATTCAAAGGGAATGAATTTCCCTCTTGTGATTTTAAAATAGAAGGAAGAGGGTTAATATGAAAACAGCAAAGTATTTCATAAGAATAATGCTTCTGTTTATTTTTTTTATTGTATTGATCCCTAAAGGATGGGACAAGGAAGAAAAGAATTTTTCACACGCTTACACAAAAACAGGGGATAAGGTATACGGAGTAGAGCTTTCCGGACCGCATAATACTGCTAGCTGTGTTCGAGCAGAAAAAGTACCTGGATCTGGAGGTGAGGTTATCCAAATAAAGCAGGGAAATGTCGGCACTTTCTATAAACTCCGACTAGGTGTCACAAATATAATTAAAGCTGATTATCTTGATGAGGCTGGCATAAAAAAGCATGGTTTAATAGCTATACTGACATTATTTGTTGAAGGGAATCCCCCGCAAGAAAAGGACTTTAAGGTTCATGCGGGGCAAAAAATAATAATGGATAAATACTCAGTGTATGTGGAAGAAATACGAGGAACGGTTAAAGGCTTAGTAATATTGCGGATAAAGAGTATAAAAGGTATAAAAGGGGACGGTTCTAATTAAATGGAAAATGCTGCGAACAAGAAGATAGGGATAATAAATAGAACCGTCCCCTTTATTTTTCTGATATAAATTATCTGGAGGTGTTCTATGAATAGAATGCTTATAATGCTTATAACATTTGCTTTAGTCCTTTCTCTTGTATCCTGTTCCTGGCTAACGAGTTTTTATGTTGCAAACAAGTCCGATAAGCCAATCGTGGTAACTTACCGATACAAGCAGTATAAAAATCCAAAAACCCAAGAAACTATCTGTTACTTTGAAGAATCAAAGGAATTACCCAGAGTCTGTAAAGGTAAAGAGGATGATTGCAGAACACTTCAGCCAGACGAATATAGATACGATAAAGATAAATGCGAATTGGAGGTCACTTTAGCGCCTGGTGAGGCTATTAAAGTAGCTAAAATATGCTGTACATATACTGGTCCTGATGAAAGGTTTGCTCATAGATTTGATGTTGGAGAACTTACTATAAAGACACCCAGTGGCTTAATTAGATACGATGGTTTTGAACTCTTAAAGGCATTCAAAAAGAAAGACGATACGCTGTATGTTTTGGAATATAGGTGATGAAAAATTGGAGGATCAAGATGAAAAGTAACATTTTGTCAGGCTTGGTGATATTGATATCGCTTTTCTTTTATGCCTTCTCTGTGCAGGCAGAGGAAAAGCCTGAAAGTCCTGTAAACCCCAAGAATATTGTTTATGAAAAGTACATATCAGAAGGTAATTTTTTTATTGTATTGATCCCTAAAGGATGGGACAAGGAAGAAAAGAATTTTTCACACGCTTACACAAAAACAGGGGATAAGGTATACGGAGTAGAGCTTTCCGGACCGCATAATAAAGACGATGCCCGCCTGACAATCTCCGTTTTGTATTATGAGTACGGACAGTTTTTTAAAAGTTATGAGAGATATATCAACCTCAAAACAGGAACTTTCACACGCCTCGCCCCAGAAAAAGATGTCTATATTAACAAATACGGCAGTGGCAGGAAGATAGGCTAAAAAATTTGAGATTGAAACATTTGAACTTATTCTGCTGCCTTTTGATCTGCCTGATTTCAAGGAAGGCATCATGTATGAAATTGCCCCGCCTTCAAAGAAAGTTACGGTAATAGAAAGATACATTGTAATCCCTGCCGAGAAGGGTTTTTATGTATTGAACTACAGGGCATCTCCTGATATTGTAAAAAGTATTGAAGGGATATTTGAAAAGGTTTTAAACTCTTTTGAACCATTGATAAAATGAAAAAATTATACGGCTGGAAAAATTTTCTTGGGAGGGATATGTTTAGATTTATGAGTTTACTGCGCTTTTTAACGGTCGGATTTTGGATTATTCCCATACTGTCAATCACCCCTGTCTCTGCCTCTGAAAAGCTTGCCCCAGCAGGCAGTAAGCAGGTGCCCGAGATTTTTGTGCAGTTGGGGCATTCACAAAGGATAAACACCGTCGCCTTTTCTTCTGATGGTAGATATGCCTTATCTGGTGAAGGCAAAATGATAAAAATTTGGGATGTCATCACGGGGAGAGAGATCAGAACATTGGTTGGCCATGACGCTACAATAAGACATGTTGGTATTTCCCCAGACGGCAAATCGATTATCTCGATTGATGGCGATATTGGTCGGAACACTCTTAAAATTTGGGATATTAATACGGGCAAAGAGATTGAAACGATTCCACTCTCTCAGCCTAATATTGTCTATTCTCTTTCTAAAGATAACAAGTATGTTTTAACAGCGAATCCTGTGAAAGATGATGAAATCAATCTATTAGATGCCATTACCGGAAACAGGATAAAGACTTTTCAAAACCGGGAAAGAAATGTCACTAATAATATTACGCTGTCTCGTAACAACAAATATGCAGCTTCTATTTACGAGAACGGACTTGTAAAAATTTGGGATGCATCTTCCGGCAAATTATTAAGAGAGATAAGGGGAGCACAAAAGATAAAAATCCAAGGCGAAGAGCCAATAGATATTACAGATGATGGCAGATTTGTAATCTTCCCAGAATATGACAATAATTTGAATCAAGAGCTTAAGCTTTTCGATTACAAAAGCGGGAAATTAATCCGGAATATACATAAATACGGGAAAAATGATCCTGCATTTGCAATGTTTTCTCCGGATGGGAAGCATATTCTCTGGGCAGAAAATAATCAGAAAGTCGAGAGATATGTGCTTCATCTCGAAGAGACCACAACCGGCAGAAAAGCCTGGTCATCTGAGGATCTTGCTAGCGGTGTTTTGACAGCAAATTTTTCTCCTGACAGGAAATATATTTTAACCGGCCAGTGGAATGGCGGGCTCAAACTTTGGGATATTTCGACAGCAAAGGAAATACGATCATTTTCCGGAAAGACCATAACAGAGAGGGCATTTGGCTACTCTCCGGCAAATAATCTGGTGCTTTCAGGCACAAATCTCTGGGATACCACAACCGGCAATATCGTAACTACAATTCAGGGTGTAGACAAATCATATCTGTTGCTTTCCCCTGACGGCAAAAATGCATTGGCAAAGGAACACAAACTGCTCTTTGATATTAGAACAGGTAAAAGCAATGTAGTATTTCCAGCGGAGCAGGCAGATTTGAGTCTAAGCAAAACAATCTTTTCTCCCGAAGGCAGATATATCCTGAGTGATTTTGAAGGAACGTTAAAATTATGGGACATCTTTAACGGTAACATTAAAATGACATTTAAAGCCCATGCCAATTTTCCTGGGACAGATGCGATCGGTTTTTCTCTGGACGGCAGATATATAATTTCCAGCGGACGCGGGATGGGAAAAGAAGAAAAAGCTACCTTAATCCTTTGGGATATAAATAGCGGTGCCAGGATTTGGGTCGTTACGTTAGACAATATAGTAGCTGAATCGCTTAATTTTTCTCCCGATGGGAAACTTATCCTTTTAGGAGATTCGGTCAACAAGAGCCCGGTTATTTATAGTGCAGCAGATGGCAGAAAAATAAAGGTATTAGAACATTCTGATTTTAGAACTCGTACAAGTTGCATAACAATATTTTCTCCGGATGGAAAGTATATTTTGTCATCAGACCCCTATGAAGACAATGTCATTACGCTTTGGGATATTGCCACAGGCAAAGAAATTAAACTATTCGGAGGGCATAGAGGCGGGGTGAATTCTCTTGCCTTTACTCTGGACGCCAGACATTTTTTGTCAAACAGCTATGACGGCACGACCCGCTTCTGGGACATTTCCACAGGCAAAGAAATTGCTCAGTTCATTAGCTTTACCGACGGCGAGTGGATTGTCATTACGCCGGAAGGCTATTTCAACGCCTCTCCGGGTGGAGCAAAGCACTTAAATGTTCGTGTTGGCAACAACGTCTATTCCATAGATAATTTTTATGAAAAGTTCTTTAATCCTGTTTATGTGGCCTCTGTATTGCAGGGCAAAAAGATTGAGGCAGTAGCAGATATGAGGAAGGGAATCTTACCTCCTCCTGATGTAAAGATTACCTCCCCTGAACCGAATAAGGAATTCAGCACAGACACCGTGACAATTACGGTTTCCGCAAAGGACACAGGCGGAGGCATTGATGAGATAAGGCTCTATCATAACGGAAAGGCAATAGGCGAAGACACGAGGGCTGTAAAGATTGTTCCAAAGGGAAATGAGACAATAAAGACATACACAGTTGCCCTCGTTGATGGACTTAACACATTCAGGGCAACGGCATTCAGCAAGGACAGGACAGAGTCAAATCCCTACGAACTTATTGTAAAACTTACAGCCCCGCAAAAGGATGTATCCATGTATATCCTTGCAGTAGGCATAAACAAATACAAAAATCCTGCCCTTAACCTTAACTATGCAGAACCAGATGCAAGAGGCATTGTTGATTTTTTTAAACAGAAAGGTAAGGGGCTGTTTAAAGATATTGAGATTATTGAAATTTACAATGAGCAGGCAACAAAGGAGGGGATAGCCTCAAAACTCAGACAATTGCAGAACACCCAGCCGCAGGATGTAGTATTGATATACCTTGCAGGGCATGGAGAGAACATAGAAGATAAATGGTATTTAATTCCCCATGAGCTTGTCTATCCCGAAAGGGAAGACGAAGTTAAAACAAAAGGGATAGCATCAGATGAACTGGCAAGATACATAAAGGACATAAAGGCACAGAAGATACTGGTGCTTGTTGATGCCTGCAAATCAGGGGCTGTGCTTGTGGCATTCAGGGGATTTGAAGACAGGAAGGCACTATCGCAGTTATCAAGGTCAACAGGGGTGCATATAATAGCGGCGTCAACAAAAGACCAGTTTGCAGCAGAAGTGAAGGACCTTGGACATGGGGTATTCACGTATACGCTTCTTGAAGGACTGAAAGGTAAGGCAGCAGGCGGAAGCGAGACAGTGACTGTCCGTAAGCTTATGGGATATGTTGAGGAACAGCTTCCAGATATAACAAAAAAATACAAACAGGAGGCACAGTATCCTGTTGTAGATTCAAGGGGAATGGATTTTCCGCTGGTGGTTGCAAAATAAAAAAAGTTATGATAATGTACTGTAATAATAACAGGCATCGTTGTCTTTGCTATAAACTTTTAGGACAATGAGACTGTTAATACATATTTTGCCACCCTGAATTCGTTTCAGGGGCTCATAACGTATTGATTTTATTAGATGCTGAAATACCCTGAACTTGATTCAGGGCAGCATTACATTTTCCCTTTATATCCTAATTGTGACACAGCCTCAAGGGGGGTGAAGTTATGAAAACACAAAAATTCCTTTTTCTGCTTTTTGCAATCGTTATCACAGGCTGGGCTGCGTCCATCGGTTTGGTTCATGCCGATGACCGCAGTGTTACAGTAAATCCCAGGGAAGGCACTGAAATCACGACAGTTGCCTACAGCAAATACTTTGCCATCATCATAGGAAATCAAAGCTACAAACACCTGCCAAAACTCAAGACCCCAGTAGCAGACGCAAAGGCAGTTAATGAGATATTAAGAAACCAATACGGCTTTGAGACAAAACTCCTCATAGATGCGCGGAGAAAAGACATACTTTCAACCATAAACGACTTCAGGAAAAAACTCTCATCAAAAGACAACCTCTTGATTTACTATGCAGGGCACGGAGAATTTGATAAGACAGCAGACAGGGCATACTGGCTTCCTGTGGATGCGCAAAGGGACGACCCTGTTGACTGGATTAGCGCAACAGACATAACAGACAACATCAAGCGGATTGCCTCCAAACACATCCTCATCGTATCGGATTCATGCTATTCAGGTACACTCACAAGGGCTGCGGCAGGAGACCTTTCAACAAAAGGTGCTAGAGACGAGTTCATAAAAAAGATGATGGAGAGAACCTCCAGAACCCTTATGGCAAGTGGAGGCAACGAGCCTGTGGCAGACAGCGGAGGTGGCAATAACTCGGTCTTTGCAGCAGCGCTCGTAAAAGCCCTCAAAGAAGCGGACAAGCCCTTATTCACAGCAGAAGAACTCTTTCACGGCAGGGTAAAGACTATTGTAGCAGGCAAATCAGAGCAGGTTCCTGAATACAATGATATAAGAAACTCAGGACATGAGGGAGGGGATTTTGTATTTCAACTTGCGTCTGCTCTGTCAATCGGTGTTGTATCCCCTAAAAAAGAAGAATTGCCTTCGTCCGAACTCAGCGAAGAGATGAGGAAGTTGCAGGAGGAGAAAGAGAGACTGGGAAAAGAGCGTGAAGAATTAGAGCAGAAAAAGGCTTTAATGGAAGAGAGAAAGCGTATTGAGGAAGAAGGGCAGAAACTTAAGAGGAAAAGATAACCCCCCAGAGTCCCTCCTTATTTAAGGTGGGAAGGAAGGGGGGTACAGACTTCCTGCTTCGCTGGTTTAATCTTGCAGATTGAACAAGATATTAATGTGTGGTTCATGCTACAAGCCTGAACCAGCGTTGAGAGTTGGAACAACAAGCTATCATCGAGAAGAAGAAAGCAGGAGCCGGAGATTTTTTGCAGCCTTATGAATATAAAAGATTCTGCTCAGGAGGTGACTATATGCCTGTTTTAAAATATAAGACATTTGAAAATGCGGAAAAGAATCTCTGGAATTTTATGCCTGATAATAATTATTTTAAGTTGGTTTTCTCTTTAAACAGCACTATATTTAAAAAGACAATAGTCAAAGATTTTCCTCGTGGTGTTCATAAATACAAATCTCTCAAAGACGCCCAAAAGGAAATGGAAAATTGGCTGATGAAAAGAGCATAGACAGAACTCTGTTTGATATCTGCAAGGCATTTAATTCTGAGGGTGTTTCATATGTCCTTATTGGAGGATGGGCAGTAATAATACACGGATTCCCCCGTCTTACAAACGATATAGATTTTCTGGTAGACAGTTCTGAAGAGAATATATCAAAAATAAAGTATGCACTGAACAGGGTTTTTAATGATAAGTCTATTGATGAAATCAGACTTAGTGATGTTACAGAATATTCAGTTATACGATATATTTCCCCTGACGGAGCAACGATAGACTTAATGGCAAAGATTGGTGAGGTTGCAGACTATAAGAGTGTGCATAACCATATAGTATTGTTTGAAGTTCTTGGGAATGAGATTCCTGTTTTAGATGTAGAGGCTTTGATCCGGCTAAAAGATACGGTCAGGGATAAAGATAAAATAGACTTGGCTTTTCTGAAAGAAAAACTTAAAAGGGAAAAACTTAACATAAAAGATTGAAATAAGCTCTGAGCATAAATTCTTTTATCAATAAACAAGGGGAAGATATGAGAAAGACACCCCTTCGGATTAAAATTTTTACTTTTCTAATCCTTTTTATCCTGCCGTGTGTTACGATTGCCTCTGAAAAGCCGGAGATTTTTGTGCAGACTGGACATGCCGGGTATAAAATTATAAGTGGTGTTTTCTCAGTCGCCTTTTCCCCTGATGGCAAGTATGCATTATCTGGAAGTGCCGATAAAACGCTCAAACTCTGGGATATTGCGTCCGGTAGGGAGATAAGAACATTTAAAGGACATTCAGATGCGGTTATTTCCGTCACCTTTTCTCCTAACGGGAGATATGCATTATCAGCATCCGAAGGCCCAGATCACGTCAATTATGATCTAAAGCTCTGGGACATTTCATCCGGTAAGGAGATAAGGACATTTAAAGAGCGTGGGCCCTACATTTACTCTGTAGTCTTTTCTCCTGACGGAAAGTATGTATTATCCGGAAGCAGTTATCCATACGCCACGCTCTGGGATGTGGCAACAGGTAAAGAGATTAGGAAATTTACTACGCCTGGCAAAACAGTCTTCTCTCCTGATGGAAAATATATTCTTTCTCTTTCCCTAAGTGGCAGAGTAAGAGGTATTGCTCTATGGGAAGTTGAAAGCGGCAAAGAAATAAGGACGTTAATTACAGGACATGAAAATGATGTTTATTCTTTCGCCTTTTCCCCTGACGGAAGGTATGTGGTCTCGGGAAGTGGAGGTAAGAACGCTCTTAAGCTCTGGGATATTGCAACAGGCGAAGAGATAAGAAATTTTGAGGGAAATATCAGTAAAGCGATTTACTCTGTAACCTTTTCCCCTGATGGAAGGTATATTTTTGCTGCAAACGAGACAGACCGTAAAGACGCCATCGATCTCTGGGATGTTCAGACTGGAAACAAAATAAGGTCATTTACGGGGCATTCACAAAGAGTATTTTCAATCGCTATTTCACCTGACGGAAAATATGTCTTGTCAGGAAGCGAGGATAAAACGCTAAAGCTCTGGGATATTGCGTCTGGCAAGGAGATAAGGACTTTTACGGGATATACGGACAGGGTTTTCTCCCTGGCCATTTCACCAGATGGCAGGTATATGGTTTCAGGTAGGGGGGATCGCACTCTTAAGCTCTGGGATATATTTACAGGAAAAGAGATTCGCACATTCAAAGGGCATGAAGACAGCATCTATAGTGACGACCGCAATATCATATCCGTAGCGTTCAGCCCTGATGGCAGATTTGTTCTTTCAGGAAGTAAGGATAATATCATCAAGCTCTGGGAGATCGCAACCGGGAAAGAGATAAAGTCTTTTAGTGGGGGGAGTAGTCACGAGGTCAAATCTATAGCCTTTTCCCTTGACCGTAAATACGTTCTTTCTGTTGCTTGGAGAACAATCACGCTCTCAGACATCGAAACAGGGAAAGAGATAAGGATGCTTAAGAAAAAAGATGATTACTTCGCTGATTCCATGTCCATCTCTCCTGATGGCAGATATGCAATTTCAGTGGTTGATAAGGATCTTACACTCTGGGATATTCAAACCGGTAATGAGATAAGGACATTTGAGAAGACTTCGCAGACATATATGATAGAATCCGCCGCATTTTCACCCGACGGACGATATATTGTATCAGGCGGTTGGAGTGACCCTGCTCTCTGGGATATTATCTCGGGAAAAGTGATAAGAATATTTAAAGGGCATGAAAAAGTGCGTGCTATAGCCTTTTCCTCTGATGGGAAATTTATAGTTACAGGAAGTTGGGGAGACGGCACACTCAAGCTCTGGGATGTCCAAAAAGAAAATGAAATCAAAACATTTAAAGGGCATGCAAACGATGTTTATTCCGTAGCCTTTTCCCCTGATGGGAAACTTATTTTTTCCGCAGGCTTTGACGGTACAACAAGAATCTGGGATATCTCCACGGGCAAAGAGGTTGCTCAATTCATCAGTTTCACCGACGGCGAATGGATTGTCATTACGCCTGAAGGTTATTACAACTCATCATCAAATGGCGATAAGCATTTAAATGTCCGCATCGGCAATAATGTCTATGGCATTGAAAATTACCGCGAGGCATTTTTCAGGCCTGATATCGTAAAACTTGCGCTCTCAGGAGGTTCTTTAAAAGACTTTAAGACATTGGCTGATGTGAAACAGCCTCCTGTTGTTGAGATTGTGAATACTCCATCTAACGTAAATAAGGATGAAGTCTTTGTAAATATAAAGCTCGTTGATTCAGGCGGAGGGATTGGTGATGTCCGGCTTTATCTTAACGGCTCTGCTGTCATCCTTGACAGCGCAAGGGGAGTTAAAATAGTTCCTACAAGCAAGAACGAGGTCATAAAAACCTATAAGCTTAAGCTCACAAATGGTGCAAATACAATCCGCGCAATCGCATTTAATGCCGAAAACACGATGCAGAGCAAGGACGCGATTCATGAGATAACCGCCTCATTTAAATCCCTCACAAAGCCTTCTCTTAACGCCCTCATAGTCGGCATCAACGAATACAAAAACCCGAAGTTGCAGCTTAAATATGCTGTTCCGGATGCAGAGCTTTTTGAATCCACGCTCAAAAAAGTAACTGCCGGCCTCTTTGAAAAAGTAAACATAAAAAAACTTGTTACAAAAGAACAAACATCAAATGAAAACATCATAAAAGAACTTACGGCTTATAAATCATTGAACCCTGATGATGTCTTTGTATTTTTTGTGGCAAGCCATGGCACAGTGGATGAGGGAGAGTATTTTTTGATTACATCAAATGTCGGCTCGACGAGAACAGAGAAACTAAAGACAGACGCCTTATCTCAGGTCATGCTTAAAGAGCTTATAGCCAATATCCCTGCGACAAAGAAGCTGATCATTATTGACACATGCAGCGCGGGTGCTTTAGGAGAGGCGATACAGGTCGCAATGCTTACAAGGGGCATGAGTGAGGACACTGCAATGAAGATATTGAGCCGTGCGGTTGGCTCAACCATTCTTTCTGCTTCCACATCTTTGCAGGAGGCAGTGGAAGGATATCAGGGACATGGTTTGTTCACTTATGTGCTTGTAGAAGGGTTAAAGGGAAAGGCTGATAAGGGCAAGTCAGGCTATATAAAAACAACCGAGCTCGCTGATTATGTGGATAATGAAGTGCCTGTATTGGCGGAAAAAGTATTTAGAAAAGTACAGTATCCCACAATCTCAATAAGCGGGCAGGCTTTTCCGATAGGGAAGACAGGTGAGTGAATGTGATGAGTTTGAGGTTAATTAGTGAAATGACTATACCATTAGGCATTTAAAGACAGAGGTGGTGTGATTTATGATCACTATTCTTAAAAAGTAGATAGACAACATGTCAGAGGATGAGCTTAAAGAGGTTTTTCGCAGGGAATATATTAGGAAGCTTACCCGATAGAGGATAACAGATAATTTCTACAGAGACAAATACGGTATGGATTTTGACAGATTTGAGAAAGAAAATATTGTTGAAAAGCAGAATTACGGTTTTGAATCTTGTAGATTGAACCAAGATATTAATGTGTGGTAACCAGGACATTAACGTATGGTTCAGGCTACAAGCCTGAACCAGCAATAAAATTCTTGGAAGAAAAAGAGATATTGTAGGGAGGAAATATGGCAAGAATATTTGTTATGTTATTTTTAGGTTTGTTTATGGTGAGCATTGCCCACCATACCTACGCTACACAATCCACCATCACCGAATCAGAGGGTTATGCCTGCATGGGTGAGGATAAGTCGAGGAAACAGACAGAGCAGGCTGCAATGACTGATGCAAAGAAAAGGGCAATAGAATTTATATCGTCATACGTAACAACTGAGTCACAGGTTAAGAACTTTCAACTTGAAAAGGATTTAGTGTCAGCCTATTCCAATGCGACTGTAAAGGTTATTCAGGAGATTGAAAAGAACTGGTATAAAGATGCATCAGCAGGGGACTGTTACAAGGTAAAGATTAAGGCAGAGGTAATACCTGATGAAAATGCTATGAAAAAGATTTCGAAATCCAAAGAGCTTGTGGATGATCCGTCTGCTCCGTTGGTTGTTAATATCTGGACAGATAAGAAGGAATACGGTGACGGCGAGAAGATAAAGATTTACATCAAGGGCAATAAGCCTTTTTATGCTGTTGTTTTGCATAAGGATGTCAAAGGAGGGTTGTTACAATTATTGCCAAATCCATACAGGAAAGAAAATTACTTTAATGGTGGTGTAATTTATGAAATTCCTTCCGGCAATGACAGGTTTGAACTGGAGGTAAACCCACCCTTTGGCGAAGAAAGTGTATCTGTTTATGCAAGTACATCTCCGCTGGGCGATATAAATGTCAAAGACATAGGTGGAGTTTATGAGGTAAAGACAAAGCATGATGATATTGGTGCCAGGACAAGAGGGGTTAAATTAGTGGAAAAATCTGATACCCAAAAAACATCTGCATCTGAGTTTTTTGAAGAAAGGGCAACGCTGAAGACGGGGAAGTAAAAGATACAGTGGCCAGTGGTCATTGGAAAGGAGTTAAATATGAGGAAATTAAATTATAAGGTCATTTTTGTGTTTGTCTCTGTATTAAGCCTTCTTGTTTCCATGACAAAGAGCATGGCATCCGAGCCTCCAAAAGACCCGATTCTTAAAATAGATACAGGCATGCATATTTCTGGTATCAGAAGGGTTGGCATTGATGCAGAGAATCGCTATATTGCTACAGGTTCGAATGATAAAACAGTCCATGTATGGGAACTATCAACAGGCAGACTTTTGCGAATACTGAGGCCACCCATTGGCGATGGTAACGAGGGAATGATTTTTACAGTTGCCATGTCACCTGATGGAAGGACTGTTGCCTGTGGCGGATGGACGGGACAAAACTGGGATGATATGTATGCCTCCATCTATTTCTTTGACCGTGAAAGCGGAAGGCTTACAAAAAGGATAAGTGGAATATCTGCCACGGTTTTTAATCTTGCCTATTCTAAAAACGGAATGTTCATTGTTGCATCACTGTGGGGCACACATGGTATCAGAATTTATCGTACATCTGACTATTCCCTTGTGAGAGAGGACAGAGATTACGGCAGCGACGGACATGGTGCTGATTTTGATATATCCGGCAAGCTTGTGACAACATCCTGGGATGGTTATGTCCGCCTCTATGATAACAGCTTCCGACTCATTGCAAAAAAGAGGTCACCTGGTGGTGGTAAGCCTTATGGTGTCAGTTTCTCCCCTGATGGTTCGAAAATAGCTGTAGGATTTGACGACTCTCCAAAAGTAGATATTCTCTCGAGTAATGACCTTTCATATCTTTATTCGCCCGATTCAAGCGGTATTCCAAACGGGGATTCTTTAGTAGCTGTATCATGGTCATCAGACGGCGGTTCTCTTTACGCTGGTGGAAGTTATTGGAACGGGTCTTTAGGCAAACGCCCAATCCGCAAATGGATAAACGGGGGGAAGGGAAAATACGTGGACTTGCCTGCAACAGACAATACCATACTGCACATTCTTCCGCTGAAAAGTGGAGGAGTTGTCTTTAGCTCGCATGATCCTGCCTTTGGAATCTTTGATGCCTACGATAGAAAAGCAATATACAAGAGTCCTGCTATTGCTGACTACAGAAATAATCGAAGCGGATTCCTTACCTCATATGAAGGTTCTACAGTGCAGTTTGCCTATGAAGTGTTTGGAAAATCTCCTGCCCGATTCTCCATACCAGACCGTTTCCTCGAGTTAAACCCTGAATCTCCGAATTCGATTCTAAGGTCTCAAATCTTAAACCCTCCAATCACATCAGTAAGCGGTCTCAATGTTACAGACTGGGAACATGCCTATAGCCCAAAACTAAACGGCACGAATTTAAAACTTGACCTTTATGAGATGTCAAGAAGCCTTGCTGTGCTGCCTGATAACCAGACCTTTTTACTTGGGACAGATTGGTATCTCCGCCTTTTTGACAGATCCGGAAATCAGAAATGGAAAGTTGCTGCCCCTGCTACAGCGTGGGCTCTAAATACATCGGGCAATGGCAAACTGGCAGTGGTGGCTTTTGGAGATGGGACAATCAGGTGGTACAGGGTGAGGGATGGAAAAGAGCTTATGGCGTTGTTTCCCCATAATGACAGAAAGAGGTGGGTTATATGGACTCCGTCAGGCTATTATGATGCATCGGCAGGTGCGGACGATATTATCGGTTGGCATTTAAACAACGGCAAAGAAAACTCGGCAGACTTCTTTCCATTATTGAAGTTCAGAAGTACCTATTATCGCCCTGATGTGATTGCAAAGGTTCTTGCTGCCGTGGATGAAGAAGAGGCAATAAGACTTGCCAATGAAGAGTCAGGCAGAGGAAAGCAAGAGGTTGTTATAGGGAAGATGCTGCCCCCCATAGTGACAATCGTCCATCCTGCGGATGGTTCAGAGGTTTCCACACCGGAGATTACGGTCAAATTCAGTATCCGTACCCCATCGGGAGAGCCTGTAACAGGCATAAAGGCACTGGTGGACGGAAGGCCTGTTGCAACAGAGAGGGGCGTGAAGATAGTTGGCATGGATAAAGACATTAGTGAGGTGAGGATTGCTATTCCTGAAAAGGATTCTGAAGTCTCCATTATCGCTGAAAATAGGTTCTCTGTGAGTGAGCCTGCAAGGGTGAAGGTGAAGTGGCGCGGCGCAAAAAAGGAGGAGTTTGTTATCAAGCCAAAGCTGTATGTTCTTGCCATTGGTGTTAGCAGATATGAAGACAAGAATCTAACCCTATCTTTTGCAGCAAAGGATGCAAGGGACTTTGGAAACGTAATGCAGGGGCAAAAAAGCAGGCTGTATCGGGAAGTGGTGGTAAAAGTCATGACAGATGAGAAGGCAACAAAAGACGATATACTGGACGGCCTTGAGTGGCTTACAACGGAGACGACGAGCAAGGATGTGGCAATGGTCTTTTTAGCAGGGCATGGCGTAAATGACCAGAGCGGTATTTATTACTTCCTTCCGGCAAATGCCAATACAGAAAGGTTAAAAAGGACAGGAGTGGCTTTTTCAGACATAAAAAACACAGTAGCATCTCTTGCAGGGAAGACTGTGCTCTTTGTTGATACATGCCATTCAGGCAATGTGATGGGTACAAGAAGGGGGGTAGCTGATATTACAGGCGTAGTAAATGAGCTTGCCAGTGCAGAAAACGGTGCAGTTGTATTTGCTTCGTCCGCAGGCAAACAGTATTCCCTTGAAGACCGAGCATGGAACAATGGAGCGTTCACAAAGGCTCTGGTAGAAGGGATAAGCGGTAAGGCGGATTACACAGGTAAGGGCAAGATAACCATAAACATGCTTGACCTGTATCTTTCGGAGAGGGTAAAGGAACTGACAAAAGGGAGGCAGACCCCTACAACAACAAAGCCGAATACAATATCCGATTTTCCGGTGGCGGTTAGGTAATAAAACAAGTGAATAGGACTAAAAGGAGGTAGTATAGGTGGATTGGGGATTAAAGAACCGTCTGGCACGTTTGATTCAACCTGATGGCCATTGTCTGTTTTTACCGATAGATCATGGATATTTTCAGGGTCCCACGAGAAAATTAGAAAAACCAGGTGAGACTATTAAACCTCTTCTTCCTTATTGTGATGCCCTCTTTGTCACCAGAGGGGTATTGCGGTCATCAATAGACCCAACCCAGATCAAACCTATAATACTCAGAGTGTCCGGAGGCACCAGTGTAATTGGGAAGGACCTGGCTAATGAAGGGATTACCACCTCTATGAAAGAGGCCATCCGCCTTAATGCAGCTGCTGTGGGTATTTCTGTCTTTGTTGGCAGCAATTATGAAAAAGAATCGCTGCTGAATCTATCAAGGCTTGTTGATGATGGCGAAGAACATGGCATTCCGGTAATGGCGGTAACTGCGGTCGGTAAAGAATTAGAGAAACGAGATGCCCGCTATCTTGCTCTGTGCTGTCGTATTGCTGCTGAATTGGGGGCGCGTGTAGTAAAAACCTACTGGTGTGAAGATTTCGAAAAGGTTACAAATGGTTGTCCGGTTCCCGTGGTTATGGCAGGTGGACCCAGAGTAGACACAGAGCTGGAGGTGTTCGAGTTTGTTCACGATGGTATTCAGAAAGGAGCTGTGGGTGTGAATCTGGGAAGGAATATATGGCAGCATGATTACCCTGTAGCAATGATTAAGGCATTGCGTGCTATTATTCATGAAAATGCTACTGTTAAGGAGGCTAACGAGTTATTCAATACGATTAAGAATGAGTCAAGATAAGATTGATGAGGCCGTAAGAAGTCAAAAATCAGACGGCACAGTAAAAAGCTCTAGATGCAAGGCGCGCAAATCATAAGGAGTGAAGCGTACTTATAGTTACGCTGTAACGACGAAGGATGCAGCGCAACGCCGCAGATGGACTTTTTACGAAACCGTCAAAATTGGTAAGGCACTATGCGTGTCGCAATGTACTACAACAATAGGGACATTCGGCTGGAAGAGATTCCAATCCCGCAGATCGGCGCTGATGAGCTATTAGTTAAAGTTTTTGCCAGCGGTATCTGTGGCAGTGACGTAATGGAATGGTATCGGATTAAAAAGGCCCCCCTGGTTCTTGGCCACGAAATCGCTGGAGAGATCGTTGCGGTTGGAAAGGATGTGAAGAGGTACAAAACCGGTGACAGGGTTTTTGTCTCCCATCATGTCCCTTGTAATACATGCCGCTATTGCCTGAGAGGTTACCATACTGTATGTGAGACCTTACATAACACGAATTTTGATCCCGGAGGTCTTGCCGAGTATGTACGTGTCCCGGCAATCAATGTAGACCGTGGTGTGTTTTTGCTCCCGGATGAGGTTTCCTTTGAGGAAGGGACGTTTATCGAACCACTGGCATGCATTCTGCGTGGGCAGAGATTGGCGCACATACAACCGGGGCATAGTGTGCTCGTTATCGGCAGTGGTATTTCCGGGCTGCTTCATGTGGCGCTGGCACGCGCAATCGGGGCTTCACGGGTGATTGCTACGGATGTTAATGAGTATCGTTTAAAGGCAGCACAACAATTCGGTGCAGACATCACAATAGATGCCAGGAAAGATGTACCTGTCTGTCTCCAGCAGGTCAATGAAGGGAGATTAGCCGATATTGTAATTGTTTGTACCGGGGCATTTCCTGCCTTTACCCAGGCATTACAGTGTGTAGACAGAGGGGGGACTATTTTGTTCTTCGCTCCTACAGAATCGGGTGCTGATCTTCCTCTACCGGTTAATGATTTTTGGCGCAAAGGGATAACCCTGATGCATTCATACGGGGGCAGCCCTTCGGACATCGAAATAGCAATAGAGATGATCCGTGCTCGTCGTCTCTCCGTCCGTGAGCTGATTACCCACCGGTTAAGTCTGGAAGAGACAGGTTTGGGCTTTCAACTTGTCGCCGATGCTAAAGAGTCTATCAAGGTGATTGTCGAGCCGAATAGATGATCTGAATCTAAAACAAGACAGGGAGAATCTTAGAGAGACAGAGCATTCCTTATACCCCTGACAGCCTGCCTTGTCCTGTGTTCGTTTTCCACCAATGCAAATCTAATATGGTCATCTCCGTATTCCCCGAACCCCACGCCTGGAGAGACGGCTACCCTGGCCTCTTTCAGTAAGAGCTTTGAAAATTCCAGCGAATTCATCTTCTTAAACTCGTCGGGAATCCTGGCCCACACAAACATTGTCCCTTTTGGTTTTTCTATGTTCCATCCTATCCTGCACAGGCCGTCTATTAAGACATCCCTGCGGCTTCTATACGTCTCGGTTATTTCTTTTACATAATCCTGGCAATTATTCAGGGCTATTATAGATGCAATCTGGATGGGTTGAAAGACCCCGTAGTCAAGATAGCTTTTAATTCTGGCTAAAGCCCCTATCATTTTCCTGTTACCTACTGCAAAACCCACTCGCCAGCCAGGCATATTGTAACTCTTAGAAAGACTGAAGAATTCTACGCCGACGTCCTTAGCTCCGGGTATTTCCAGGAAACTGGGGGCCTTATAACCATCAAATACAAGATCAGCATAAGCCAGATCGTGGATTACCATAATGCGGTGTTCTCTGGCGAAGTCTACTATCTTTTTAAAAAACTCTATGTCCACTACGGCTGTTGTAGGGTTGTGGGGAAAGGAGATTATCAGCATTGTTGGCTGTGGCCATGTTTGTTTAGTGGCAATTAGCAGATCTTCGAAAAAATCCCTGTTTTCGTTGACTGGTATACTTCGTAAGTCACCGCCGGCTATGACTACCGAATAGGAATGAATAGGATAGGTCGGATTCGGCACAAAAACGACATCCCCGGGTCCGATTGTAGCCAGCACCATATGAGAAAGCCCCTCTTTTGCCCCTATAGTGACTATAGCTTCGCTTTCAGGGTCAATATCAATATTGTAATTCCTTTTGTACCAGTCAGTAATAGCCAGTCTCAATTTGTAGATACCTCTGGAAGCTGAGTAACGATGATTCCTCGGATTGGAGACGGCCTCTGTCAGCTTATCAATAATGGGCTTTGGGGTTGCCAGATCAGGGTTTCCCATCCCCAAATCGATGATATCTTCCCCCCTTCTTCTGGCTTCCAGCTTCAGGTCATCAACTATCTTAAAGACATAGGGGGGCAGCCTCTTAATCCTTTGAAACTCTTCCATTTTTAGCATACCTTCTGTTGGTTTTTGTGCTTAAATCTCTTTTACTATATCAGCTATCTTATACTGTATGATCCTTATATGAGCATAGCCAGCAAAATCTCTTTTGCTCCTCGGGTCAGCATTTACCGTCTCCTCATCTATTATTAAAATTGGAACAACCTGTTCCATGCCTAACTTGTTAATCTCAGCCCACCTCTTCTGCCATATATTTGGGTGCCTCACAGCCGAAAGGGGCCTTTCTTTAAAGGCTACTTTAACCACATAGTGTTTTCCTTCAGTATCCTGGAAGCAAAAGTCCAGTTTTTGGCGACCGGGATGGACATCTATCCAGTGTTCATTTTTTAGTGTATCCCTATCTATGGTTATACCAATGAGCCTCTCCAGTATTTCCGGCTTCTTCATCATAATATCCCGCACATCATTACCAGTAACCTTCTCAACATCTACCATTACATTTACCTCCTTTTGCTATTAATTTTGTGTTTAAACTATCCTTCTTCCCCTTTCTATTTAAACATCTCTTCCAGTCTTCTCCTGGCTTCCTCAACCTCCTTATCCTTTATATGCTCACCATTTAAGTCCTTAAAAAGGAAATACTCACAAAAATTCGCCTTTTCCCGGTCAGAGACATATTCACTCTGAGGTTCTATGCATTTGTTATGGGCATACTCATCGTAGAACCTGCAATTTAAGCAGCAATGAAGGTCACTTCTGCAATTATGGCAAAAATCCTCTCTCCCTATAGAGTCAATTATTTTTAATTGACTTTTGCAAAAATGGCATAGAATCATAGGAAATCAGAAGACGGATTTTTGGTAGTATTCCACAAGGTGTCTCATTGCTTTGGCAGCCCGGCCAAAGGAAGAAAAAACCGGGAGCCGGGCGTCAATAAGACGTCCCCGTTGTTCAGCAACGAACTTCCAGCGCCAGTCCTCAAAATGATTTATGGCTAAATCACCGGTACGCAAAACTGCTACCAGCGGTTTCCCCCCCTTTTTGCCTATCTCGATAAAATCGCTGATCTCCTCTCTGAGGGTAGCAGTCCATCTCTCTTTTTCAAAAGGGGCATCGTCGGTCACATTGGCGATGAGAAAATCGAAATCAATTTCTTTTAGCATCATTTTTAATATATTTCCGGTAGAGATTTGACTGCCCTCCATCATCGATCGATCGGCGGGATTTCCTATCCAATCCCATATATCCGGCGCCCTGTCTTTTAGTTTATTCCTGATTCCATCAGGCAAAGGCACAACATTGAATCCTTCTTCCTCCCATTCATCAGCAGAAAGCACACTTTTTCCGCCCCCTCCTCCTGCTATCCCGACCCTTCTTCCGGAAATCGGGGGAAGGAACGAAAAGGAGATTGCCAGATCAATCATTTCATCAAGGGATTCCGCCTGTATGGAACCTGCCTGCTTTATAGCTGTTTCCCAAAGATTTAAGGAACCAGCCAGAGCTGCCGTATGAGAAGCAGCTGCCCTGTTCCCGGCATTGCTCCGTCCTCCCTTAAGAATAATAACAGGTTTTAGTCGGCTTGCATGGCACAAAGTATCGAGGAATCTCCTGCCGTCTTTTATCCCTTCAATATAGCTCACGATTATTTTAGTTTCCTGATCTTCTGAAAAATACCCCAGGAAATCAGTCTCGTTCAGGTCCAGGGCGTTTCCATAACTAATGACTTTGCTGAATCGTATCCCCCTGAGAGAAGCGTAACGAACAAACTCAGTAGCGGAGCCCCCACTTTGAAAAAATGCACCTACGGGACCAGGCTCTTTAGGAAAGTCATACCCAAAAGAGATTCCCTCTTTTGGATAGTATATTCCAACGCAATTAGGACCTAAGAGACGAATGTTGAACTCTTTTGCCTGTTTTAGGATCTGCTGCTCAATTTTAAGTGCCTCCGGACGACCTGTTTCACTCAACCGTCCGGTAAAAAGGTGAACAACCTTAACGCCATGATTGGGGCATTCCAAAAGAAGGTCTACTACCTTCGAAGCAGAGATACAGCATATTACGTAGTCGACTGAACCAGGGACATATTTGAGATCAGGATAGGTTTCAAGGTTAAAAACTTTCTCCAGTTTGGGGTTTACCGGATATATCTTGCCACGATAACTGTAATCCAGGAGATGTCGTACGAAATGGTACCCCAAAGAGCGGGGATCTTCAGAAGCTCCTATTACAGCGATAGAACATGGATGAAAGATGTGTTCAAGGGGATGTTGGGACATATATGATATTTAATACCATGGAATCAGAAAATGTCAATAATTATGTTCAGTTGTTTCTGGTTCTGTTTAATATCTCAATCCAGAACGGACTATGTTAAGAAAGAAGAGGAGGGGGAGATTCTCTTCCTTGAACGATATGTCAATGGTTTTTTATCCCGTGTCCCTCTTGACTCTTTTTGCCTGAAGGTATTGCGTTGTTATCCACCAATTATTTCATTAAGACCCTCAATAACGATATCAATTTCTTCTGGTGTAATTTTAGTGATTCTTTTTCCCAGACGTTCCTGGGATAAGGTTCTAATTTGACTTATTTTCACCCAGGAGCGCTTAGGCAAGGCAGAGTGGGAAAGCGCAAGCGTAAGGGGAAAGCCAGCCTTCTGCGGCTGACTTGTCAGGGCAACAGCGATAACCACGCCGGAACGTTCATTGAAAACATCCTGACTAAGAATCAATACAGGGCGCTCGCCCGCTTGTTCGCGCCCCTTGACGGGGTCAAGATTGGCCCAATAAATCTCACCTCTCAGTATTTTGGCCATTCTTCAATTTCCTGCGAGAATCCCTCTTCTGCAAGTGCTTTTTCAAACCCAGGGTCCAATTTCGCGCACTCTCTTGCTAGACGAGAACGGTTTATCCGTGACAATTTCTCCTCTACAGCCTCTTGGATTGCCTTGCTACGATTCGGAAATATTTTTGAATTTACCATACGATCGAGTTTGTCTAACAGCTCTTCCTTGATGGTAATGGCTATCTTTGCTGTGCTCATATTTTCTCACCCCCGGTATTACATTATGTCATACCAATAGAATTTTTCAAGTAAATTTTTTGGTGGGCAACAAGTTATTACATAGTTTTCTGTGCTTTACCACATGAGTGACGTTGTCTATCACACTTGGTGAGGTTGTGACGAGCCTGTGTATACTGGTTTGGTGCAAGTCGTATCTATAGACAGGACATATCAGGGAATGCATTGGCAACCGCAGTACACAGAATCTTTCCATTACGCATGTTAAGTGCGGCAGCCCGTCCTTTGCTCTTTGCGATGAATGAATCAAGACCGAGATCTGCAAGTTCCATGCAGTATGGGATAGTAGCATTGCAGAGAGCCTGACTACTGGTACGGCCGACTGCGCTGGGCATGTTTGTTACACAGTAATGAACTACACCGTCAAGAACGAAAATGGGTGAGGAATGCGTAGTGGGATGACTTGTCTCGCAGCATCCGCCCTGGTCAATAGATACGTCAACCAGAACAGAGCCCTTCTTCATTCTTTTCACAATCTTTCGGTTGATAATACAGGGTGTTTTCCCTCCGGGAATGAGCACAGCTCCGATAACGAGGTCGGCTTCGCTTGCGTGGTGCTCAACAGCGTGAGGGTCACAGTAAATTGTTGTGACATTTTGAGGCATGACATCATCCAGATGGCGAAGCCGGATGAGATTAATATCCATGATTACTACGTTTGCACCCAGTCCGGCAGCGACACGTGCTGCATTCGAGCCGACCACACCACCTCCTATGATCAGCACCTTTGCCGGTTCTACACCAGTTACACCGCCCAGCAGTATTCCCCTGCCCATCATGGGTTTCTCCAGGCATTTGGCGCCCTCCTGGATTGACATCTTGCCCGCAACTTCACTCATGGGCGTAAGCAGTGCCAGATACCCCTGGTCGTCCGCCAGCGTCTCATACGCCACAGCGGCAATTCCTTGCTTCAGACATCCTTCAGTGAGTTTGCGGGAACTGGCAAAATGGAAAAAGCAGAATACAATTTGTCCTTTCCTGAGCTTTTCAATTTCTTCCGGCTGCGGTTCCTTTACCTTCACTATCATCTCCGCCCGGGAAAAGATGTCGTCAGCAGTGTCTATCAGTCTGGCTCCGGCCGCAGAATAAGCAGTATCATCATAACCGCTGCCCAGTCCGGCTTCCTTCTGAAACAGTACCGTATGACCGTTCTGAACCAGCAATTGAACTCCTACCGGCAGCATCGCCACTCTGTATTCGTCCTGTTTGATTTCACGCGGAATGCCTATTATCATAGTGACCCCCCTTTGTTAATTATTGGGTTTCTTGCTGTTGGTTTAATCTATTCACAACAAGTGCAGACTTTTCCCTTTGATTTTTCCAATGATTCTCTTCCTTCTTTAAAAGCATAATAGGCTATTCCCAATGCACCAATCGAATCTATATATCCGATTCTGAATATTTCATATAATACACTGGACAGTAATAGAACTATTGAAAGATAGACACATGTTTTTGTACAGTTGGCATCAGCAATAATTGCATTTGAATTTAGCTTTTTGCCTATGCTCAATTTTGCCCTCGTCAAAAAAATCATTGTTAGAACAGATAATAATGAAATTATAATACCCCAAACAGTTGTTATTGGCTTACTATTACTGTAGATATTGTAAATGGCTGTCACAAATAATCCGAAAGTTAAAGTGTAAAATGAAACTCCGGTGATTCTTAACGCTGTTTTCTCAAATGAATCCTTTTGATTATTGTTATTTCTAACCCGAATAATCATATGCCATACACCAACTCCAGAAATTAACTCGACAAACGAATCCAGACCAAATCCAAACAAAGACAATGTCTCATCAGTATACCCGAAATAAACGGATACCAACCCTTCTAAAATGTTATAACAGACAGATATTGCTGCTAGCAGTAATGCTCTATTCCATAATCTATTCATATTCAGTATGATTTCTTTTTTTGGCAGGTGCTCTGTTAAGTGATGATTTTGGACAACGTCCCCATGTATTTCCCTTACTCCGAAACCCTGTCTCGCAGTGCCTTTGTCTTACTTCTTCGAGACTTACTGTCAAGCCGCCTTTCCTGGGAGCCTATAGTTGCTCTGGTCGGCTTTCTGACTTTCTGTGTAACTGCCACACCTTTGATTAATTTCTGCAAACGCTCAAGGGCATCTTCCCGATTTTTTTCCTGAGTACGAAATTTCTGGGCCTTGATAACAATTACACCGTCTTTGCTGATACGCTGGTCTCGAAGGTTTAACAGACGTTGCTTATAGAAATCGGATAGAGAGGACGCATTGATATCAAAGCGCAGATGAATTGCCGAAGATACTTTATTAACATTCTGTCCTCCGGTCCCCTGTGCCCGTATTGCCGAAAGTTCAATCTCATCATCAGGGATGGAAGCATTCTGGGAGATTTTTAGCACTGCCATGTCATCCTTAATTTAACAAATATAATTATGCTAGAGATGGTAGATGCAGCATCCAAAGGTATAACGAGTCTGCATAAAAACCCCTTTGTCAGAGAATTAGTTTTCCGAGCAAGGTCCTTTTTTCTCTTGACAAGGGGAGACCTTATAAGGGTTAGGCAACATTATAAGGGACAATGCCCCTATTTTTTAAAACCAAAACGCAAAAGAGTCAAACGGAGACTTGGCCCCCTATCGTTTTATTGACTCAGTTTCTTTGCACGCAATGACTCCCTCATTAACGCTAGCTCGTTTTTCCACACGTGGAAGTAACTAATGTATCCTTTACTGTAGCGATCTGGCACAGGTGGATTAGGGTTAATTCCTAGCATTTCGGCTAAAAATAGTTTTTGATAGTGCGTGATCTCATCTCGTTTAATCTCACCTGAAAGGACCATCCGCTCATAACTTTAATAGCTCCTCTATGCATGCCAACCTAACGCAGAAGGTCTCGATGTTCTTAATCGTTTTCTTAAAAGTTTTGCCTCCGCGGAGATTGTTCTGCTGAATTTTGTCGTAGAGCCTCTTAAGTGTGTGTAGTTCGCTCTTCAGATAGGAAAAACCTTGGTCTGAGATCTGCTTCATAAATCCCTGATCGTTCATTGTCGCAAAAATAAATTGGGGCAAAGCAATAAAGTCTTCAACTTTCATCTTTCTATCGGCATAGGCTTGACTCGAACCGAGATATTCTAACGTGGCGAGCAACAACGTTGCCTTTTTTCTAACATCTCTAGCTTCTCGTTCGCCGGACAGAACGACTTGTTCTACCCGTTTCCGTTCATACGCGTTTTTTTGTAAGTCGGCGAAATAGATTGCAAAAAAAACACCCACAAGCGTGGCGGACAGAGTTAAGAAATAGCTCACAAACTCCGCCTTTTGCCTCCGACATGCGGAAAACTGAGGTAACACGGTGATCAGGACAGAAATGAAAGCTAAAGCGATCACTATAACCAAATAAATCGACATCAAGTCCTCCAGCAGATCATGCTCAGATTACTTAGAACTGCATAATAAGTTAGTATATTACGTTCTTTTTGTACTTTACCACATAAACACTATAATTTGCAAGTTGAAGCTAAAATTTTGCCGGTGTGTTATTGTAATTCATAGCAAAGAGTCTATCTGACAATTTTATTAGATTCTTCACTTCGTTCAGAATGACAAAAAACGTTTTCTTGAGGTTATTGGGTAGGCTCCAAATTAGCCGGATAACTGCATTCATGAATATTGCCCCAGAAAAAACCCATAACCCCATATAACCGTTTGTTAAATTTTTTAAATGGACAACTTCCTCCTTTTTGTGTTAAAAAAAGATACTTGAGGTATGATAAATACGTAAGAGCATGAGAGTATAATTTTATGAAGAAGATCGGGATTATTGCAAAGCCGAATAAGCCGGAGGCAATAGAGGTTACAAAAAGGCTTGTTGGATGGTTAGTTGAGCGTTCTATTGAGGTCTTTTTAGACAGTGCACTGGCTTCCTTAATTAAGCACCCATCTGGCTATGATATAACCAGGATCCCTTCATTGGTGGATATGATTATCGTACTGGGCGGGGATGGAACCCTGCTCAGTGTTGCCAGGGTTATAGGCAACAGGAAGGTGCCGATTCTGGGGGTAAACCTGGGTGGGCTTGGGTTCCTCACCGCCATAACCATGGATGAGTTATACCCTGTTTTAGAAAGTGTTATCAGGGGTGACTACAAACTCAGCAATCGAACAGCGCTAAAAGTCAGTCTTCACCGTGAAGGGAAAAAGGTCGATGAATACAGAGTACTGAATGATGCAGTTATTAACAAAGGGGCTCTTGCCAGAATTATTGATTTAGAAATCAGTATAAATGGCAAGTATCTGACAACTTTTAAAGCCGATGGATTAATAATATGTACGCCCACAGGTTCAACGGCATATTCACTTTCTGCAGGAGGACCTATTGTTTATCCCCCTTTGCACTCTGTAATAATCACCCCTATCTGCCCCCATACCCTTACTAACAGGCCCCTTATTTTACCAGATAATGTAACTGTTGAAGTAACTCTTATCTCCATGAATGAGGATGTGTTCTTAACCCTGGATGGTCAGGTAGGTTTTGCCTTCGATGCCGGCAGTATGCTGGAGATAAAAAAGGCAAAAAGTCATGTTTACCTTATAGAGCCTCTCCATAAAAACTATTTCGAGGTTTTAAGAGCGAAGTTAAAATGGGGAGAAAGATAAGCTAAAAGTAATGCTGAGTGAGCTTACTATTAAGAATTTTGCCATCATTGATGAATTAACCCTCTCTTTTTCTGCTGGCTTAAATGTGCTTTCTGGCGAGACAGGAGCCGGAAAATCCATAATAATCAATGCCATTAACCTGCTTCAGGGCAGAAGGACATCTACGGACATAATAAGAAGCGATGAAGAGGAGGCAATAGTAGAGGCACTTTTTGATATTTCTGATAACAACGTAATTTTAAATAAAATAGATGGGTTAGGAATTGAAAAAGAGGAAAACCTGGTTGTCAAACGAGTGATTTCTCACTCTGGCAAGAACAAGGTTTTTATAAATGGAGGGCTGGCTACCCTGGGTATGCTTGCCGGAATAGGAGAGGACCTGATTGCTATCTCAGGGCAGCATGAAAGCCAGTTGCTGCTCAATCCTGAAAGGCATATTGACATCCTTGACGACTTTGGCAGCCTCCATTCTCTCAGAGAGAGGGTAGGCACCCTTTTCAAGCGACTACTTAAACTGTCCAGTGAGTTGGCTGAACTTAGTCATGCTGCCGATAAGAGGGCAGAAAGGGAATCCCTTCTGGATTTTCAATGGAATGAAATAGAAAGGGCAAATCTCAGGGCTGGAGAAGATGATGACCTGAAGAGAGAGAAGGATATCCTTATAAATTCAGAGAAACTCCTGGAGTATTCTAACCATGCCTATAATACTATTTATGGAGCAAAAGAATCTGTATTGGAGAATCTAAAGGGGGCAAAAAACAATATCAAAGACATCTCCAGGATCGACAGTTCATTAGTAAAACTGCATGATGCCATGGAATCCTCTATCATTGAACTGGAAGATATAGCCTTATATCTTAGGGACTATGCACAGAAGATAGAATTCGATCCTGCCAAATTGGAGGAAGTGGAACAGAGGCTTCTGGAGATCAATAAACTGAAGAAGAAGTATGGTTCCACAATAGGTGAAATTATTCAACATAAGGAGAGAATACAGAGAGAACTGGGAGATATTTCAAATAGTGAAGACACTATAGCCCGACTTAAGAATGATCTCCATGATACTGAGATGGAAATACTGAAGATGGCAGAGGACCTCTCAGATAAGAGGAGAACCGCAGCAGAAAAACTGAAAGACAGCATTGAGAAAGAACTGTGGTCGGTGGGGATGGAGAAAACTGTATTTGAGGCGGGCATTAATAACCACCGTTTTAACACCAGGGGTAGTCTGTATGAAAATATAGATATAGGCGACATCAGGGTTACCGGTAAGGGGATAGATAATGTTGAATTTCTGTTATCACCCAATCCGGGTGAACCTCCAAAAGCCCTTTCCAGAATTGCATCAGGAGGGGAGTTGTCAAGGGTTATCCTTGCCTTAAAGAGCATATTGGCACAAAGGGGTGGGGTGGAGACATTGATCTTTGACGAGGTAGATGCTGGTATTGGCGGAAAGGTAGCTGATATAGTAGGTCAAAAACTCAAATCTCTCTCAAGGTTCCATCAGGTTATCTGTATTACCCATCTGCCTCAGATTGCTCGCTTTGCAGATACCCATTACAACATAAACAAGGGGGTCAAAGATGGTCGTGCTGCTACATCGGTTATGAGATTGGATAAGGAGGAAAGGATAGGCGAGATTGCACGAATGCTTGCCGGAGCGGAGATTACTGAGGCGGTTAAAGAGCATGCCAGAGAGATGATAGAGACCGTGAACATAGATAGTTCACTTACCGGAAAGAAGCAGAGATGATGATAAAAAAGATAAACCATGTAGGGATAGCCGTTAAAGACCTTGACAAAGCGGTTTCTTTGTTTGAGAATGTCTTTGGTGCAAAAGTGATATTTCGAAAGGTCTTTGGGGACTAAAAAATTACGGTATGTTGCCCAAATTCCGAATTTTCGTTTGGGCAACAGCCTATTTAAAGGAGGTTATTAATGGATTTTGAGTTAACCGAGGAGCAGAAGATTCTTCAAGACACTGTTAGAAAATTTATGGATAACGAGGTTGCCCCTATTGTGGAGGAGTGTGAGAAAAAGAAGGAGATGCCCAGAGACCTTATTAAGAAGCTCATCCCTATGGGATATGTTGGCGCCCTTGTACCGCCGGAATATGGTGGCTTAGGGCTAGACTATCTCTCTCTTGGAATACTTATGGAGGAGGCCGGCAGAACATGGGGAGCCCTTAGAATAATGGCAAATGGACCATTAAATCTGATTCCCTATACCATTTATGTAAACGGCACAGAGGAACAAAAAAAGAAATATCTTCCTTCTCTGCTTTCTGCCGACAAGACAGGATTCATAGCCATAACCGAGCCCAATGTGGGATCTGATGCATCAGGTATAGAGACGAGGGCTGACCTGCAGGATGGTCATTTTATTGTGAACGGGACTAAGATGTGGGTTACCAATGGAAGTACCGCTGATGTAGGGATTATATTTGCTTCTACAGACAGGAGCAAAGGCCCTGGCGGAATATCTGCTTTTATCGTAGATAAGAAAGAGACCCCTTATTCAGCTAAGGATATAGAGAAGATGTTCGGGCATGCCATGGTTGCATCTGAGCTTGTATTTGAAGATGCCAAAGTTCCCAAAGAAAATATGTTTGGCCCAGAAGGGAAAGGTCTTAAGATTGCCCTTACAACATTGAATGAAGGGAGGCATAATGTTGCTATGGGTTCCGTAGGAATTGCGCAAGCCTGTATTAATGCCTCAGTAAAGTATGCGAAAGAGAGGAAACAGTTTGGAAAACCCATCGGTAGCTTCCAGCTGGTTCAGAAACTCATAGTGGAAATGGTAGCCGATACCATGGCATCCCGTCTTTTGGGCTATCAGGCAGCCAAATGTCTGGAAACAGGCGGCAGGTGTGACAGATTTTGTTCTGTTGCAAAGCTTTTCGCCTGTGAAGCGGCCTTCAAAACAGCATCCAATGCCCTGCAGGTTCATGGAGGGTACGGTTACTCCAAGGAGTTTCCTATTGAACGGTATTTCAGGGATGCCAGAGGGGCGATGATTCCCGAGGGTACCACGGAGATTCAGACATTGATAATAGGGAGAGATGTCCTGGGTATGTCTGCCATTAGATGATAGCAGAGGGCAGGAGACAGAGGTCAGAGGACGGGGGTCAGCAAATGGCTATCAGCAGGATATGTTATAGTAAACAAGGCGAAGGGCAAAAGGATTTGTTTTTTTACTGAAAGCTGAGGGCTGATAGCTAAACGCTTACAAAAAATAAAGAAAGGAGTTTAATATGGCGAAAAAATCTGCACTAAAATACTGGGAAGACCTGGAGATTGGGGAAGAGTACACATCTCCCTCCCGAACCGTTACAGAGGCGGATGTTGTTAACTTTGCAGGACTTTCCGGGGATTACAATGAGCTTCACACCAGTGAAGAGTTTTGTAAGGGTAATATGTATGGAACCAGAATAGCCCACGGGCTTCTGGGGCTGTCTATAGCTTCGGGGCTGTTTACACGTACAGAACTGTGCCAGCAAACAGCAAGAAATCTTATTGCCTTTCTCGGATTAGAATGGAAGTTCAAAGGACCTATCAAGATAGGTGACACTGTTACTGTAAAGGTCAGGATAATAGACAAGAAAGAGACGAAGAACCCCGAGAGAGGAGTCTTTGTATTAAAGAGAGAGCTGTATAACCAGAGGGGAGAACTTGTGCAGGAAGGTGAAACCCCACTAATGATAAAGAGGAAAAAATAGAAGGAGGGTAAGTACAATGAGAGTTAAGGACAGAGTGGCAGTTGTTACTGGTTCAGGAAGGGGCATAGGTGAGGCAACAGTACGCAGGCTTTCTGAAGAGGGTGCCAAGGTTGTAATTACTGACATAAATGAGGAGAATGCCATAAAGGTAGCAAATGACATAAAGGCTAAGGGAGGGAGTGCTATAGCCGTAAGAACAGACGTGACCAGAATAGATGAGGTAGAGGCATTAATGGCGAAGGCGGTAGAAGCGTTTGGGAAGCTGGACATTCTGGTCAACAATGCAGGATTCAACAGGGATATGCTTATAAAGGACATGACAGAAAAGGATTGGGATGATGTCCTTGATACAGACCTTAAGGGGGCATTTCTATGCGCCAAATTTGCTACTAAATATATGGTAGAGCAAAAATACGGCAAGGTAGTAAATATTTCTTCCAGGGCATGGCACGGGAACCCCGGGCAGGCAAACTATTCATCCGCAAAGGCAGGGATAATAGGTCTTACTAAATCCATGGCATGGGAATTCGGTCGGTACAACATAAATGTGAATGCCATTGCTCCTGGTATAATTGCTACCGAGCTGATGAAGGGGCACCCAAAGTTTGAGATGATAAAGGAAAGACAACTGGCAAATATGCCCATTAAGAGGCTTGGAGAGCCGATAGATGTTGCCAACACAATCCTATTTCTGGTGTCGGATGAGGCGAGTTTTATCTCAGGAGAGGTTATTCATGTGAGCGGAGGAAGGTTTGGTTAATTAGCAGAGGAGTATACTGGATGACAAGAGACAATAGCGTTTCGAGAGTTGATACGATAGGGGACTTCATAGATCCGAAGCTAAGACCCTTTATCAAATTGCCGGAGTCTCCCTCTGAAAAGCCCCATCTGATAGGAAGTAAGTGTAGCTCCTGTGGGGAGTATTTCTTCCCCAGGAGGGCTATCTGCCCAAACTGCCTGAAGGATGAGATGCCGGAGGACGTACTCTTGGGCAATAAGGGGAAATTATATACCTACTGCATAGTGAAGGCGGCACCGTTAGGTTTTAATGCCCCTTATGCCATAGGATATGTAGATCTCCCGGAAGGGCTGCGGATATTCTCGCCTCTTGCAGAGTGTGATAAAGAGAAGTTAAAGATCAATATGGACTTAGAGCTTATTGTTGACAAAATTCGTGAAGATGAGGCGGGTCAGGCGGTATATGGATACAAGTTCAAGCCTGTTTCCCTTTAACTTTTAAAGGAGTTGGATTATGAGAACCGTGTATATCATTGGTGTAGGGATGACCATGTTCGGTAGATTTCCTGAGTCCAATGTTATAGAACTGGGAAGGACGGCAGCCTTGAATGCCTTACGGGATGCCTGTATCAATAAGAAGGATATACAGGTTGCATATGCCGGACATGCCAGAACAGGGCAGCTTTACAATAGAGAATGCGGGGTTGGGCAATCTATTCTATGGGAATTGGGTATTTCAGGAATCCCCATAAGCAGTGTAGGGAACTTTTGCTCCAGTGGTTCTACTGCCCTGAGAGAAGCCTGGATGGCGGTGGGTACAGGCATGTACGATGTAGCCCTTGCCATTGGTGTAGAAAAACTAACGGGGAGAACAGGAAAGGGACGTCCTCTGACCTCAGACGGGGTAGAATTGCTCACGTTGATGGGTTTCAGTCCCCCCATCTATTTTGGGAATGTTGCAACCCGTCATATGGCTGACTACGGCACGACCCCTGAGCATCTCGCCATGGTTGCTGTAAAAAATCGTAAGAATGCAGGTCCTAACCCTCGCTGCCAGTATAAAGACCCTATAACGATAGAGGAGGTCTTGAATTCTCCTGTTATAGTAGAACCCCTGACCCTTTTAAACTGTTGTCCCACTACCGATGGATCTGCTGCAGCAATCCTTTGCAGCAAAGAGGTTGTTAATAAATATACCAGAAAACCTGTTGAAATAGCAGCCTCTGCTCTTAGGTCAGGTCCGTATGAGAAATGCAAGGACATCACTACCTTTGGGTCAGATCGTCTGGCGGCATTAGATGCCTATGAAACTGCCGGTATTGGACCCGAAGACCTTGATTTTGCGGAGGTCCATGATTGTTTTACTATAGCTGAGATTATTCACTATGAAGACTTCGGGTTTTGCAAGAAAGGTGGGGGGGGTAGATTCATCGAAGAAGGGATATCCGATATGGGGGGGAAATTGCCGGTAAGTCCCAGCGGTGGGCTGATGTCCAGAGGGCATCCTATAGGAGCCACTGGTCTGGCTCAGGTAGCCGAAGCGGTATGGCAGCTCCGGGGAGTTGCAGAAAATCAGGTAAAAGGGGCAAAAGTTGCCTTTACCCACTGTGCCGGAGGGTTTCAGGATACTATAGAACTGGGTGATGTCCAGTCCAGTGCGGTCACTATACTCAAGAGGGGTTGGTAGAAGAAGAATGAAGGGTAAGGTTAAAGAGATATTGGAAAACAGGTTTAAGATAAGGGAGTACGAAGGGACAGACAAGGTATGTGATTTGGCCGGGGTAGTAAGAAACAATATAAACCCTGGTATGCTGCTGCATACCTGTCAGACAGGAGTGAGGTGGTGCAGTGCAATTATCTATGAGATTGCGAGACAGTTTTGGGGGAAAATGCCAGATTTTACAATAACTGGTATATCATTAAATCACCCCATAGCTGTTCTCGTTCATGGTGGTCTGGTAAAGAAGCTCATTACCACTTACTGTGGAGACCCTTATTATACAATAGGTCCTAATGCTGTCTTTCAAAGGGCATACAAAGAAAAGACCACACAGATAGAGATATGGTCCATACTTTCGTTACCTCTCAGGTTAAAGGCTGCTGCCATGGGTGTAGAATTCATGCCGACAAAATCCCTCATCGGCAGTGATATGGAGAAGGAGAACAAAGAAGACTTTATTGTAATAGATGATCCCTTCCAGGGCGGAGAGAAAATTGGTCTGGCAAGGGCGCTTTATCCTGATATATCCCTGACCCATGGTTGGGCTGCTGATAGGTATGGGAATACCCTGCTGCTTCCTCCATATGCAGAGAACCTCTACGGTTGTATGGGAAGTAAAAAAGGGACTATAGTAACGGTAGAGAAGATAGTCTCTACCGATTTTATAAGGCAGTATTCACATCTTATGAAGCTTCCGGGAGACTATGTCACCGCAGTGTGTGAGGTACCATTAGGCTCCCATCCCAGTGGCCTTGCCAAGGGGGGCATGAGTGATTTTCCAGTTTATGCTGAGGATTACGATTTTGTGGACGAGGCATGTGAAGCGGCAAAGAACCCGGAGGAGTTCGACAGGTGGATAGACAAATGGGTTCTGGGATGTAAAGATCACAAAGATTATTTGAACAAATTGGGCTACAATCGTATCCTTGCACTGAAAGGGAAGACCCATGCCGATTCATGGCGGTATGATGTAGAGGCAATCACCAGAGAATACGATTCTCCTGAATATACTCCACTTGAGATGGCAATTGTTATTGCGGGGAGAAAAACGAAAGAGAAAATAAAGAAAAATGATTACAGGACAATACTTGCTGGTGCAGGAATTGCCAACCTTGGGGCATGGCTTGCCTATTTTGACCTGAAGGAAGAGGGATTCGACATAGAGCTTATGGCAGAAATAGGTCTATATGGTTACACCCCTACACCTTTTGATCCCGCCGTATTTAACAACCGTAATTTCCCTACCTGCAAGGCAATAGTTGACACCCATGACATCATGGGTATATTTATGGGCGGCTCCAGGAATAGATGTGTTGGCACCCTGGGGATAGGCCAGATAGACAAATATGGGAATATCAATACAACAAAGATTCCGGAGAGGCTCTTATATATTGCCGGGTCGGGAGGTGCAAATGATATTGCTACATGTGCTCAGGAGGTAGTTGCAATTGCCGTCCATTCCAGAAGGCGGTTTTTGGATAGGGTAAGCTACATAACCTCCCCGGGGAGAAAGGTTACCACACTGGTATCCACCCTGGGTGTCTTTGAAAAGATAGGGAATGATGAGGAATTTACCCTTACAGGTTATTTTCCAGACAAGGGGGTAACCACGAAGGAAGATCATATCCGACAAATAAAGGAGAACTGCGGATGGGATTTAAAGGTCTCTTCTGACCCGGAAGAGATACCTCCTCCTGAGCTGGAAGAGCTTATAATGCTGCGGATGTTTGATCCCAGGAAGTACTATCTTGGAGAATAGCTTTTAGAAGATGTTAACTACCATCGTCTAAAGCCGATGGCTTAAGGGTTCAAGTCCGCCAGAGGCGGAAAGGGGTCAAGGGAGAATCTTTTCTTCATTACTCTCGAATCCTGGAATCCTCGACCCCTCGAATCCTTGCGGCGCAAAAGATCGAACTGAAGTCTTTCCGCCTCAGGCGGAAGGGTTTTTCTCCCATTTCCCAAAGGGGACAATAATGAGATGAATGTTGGTGATTGGATCAGGAAGAGGGCAATCCTCTCTTCTGGAAAGACGGCTGTAATATTCGAAGAAAAAGAATTTTCCTACCGGCAGGTCAATGAAAGGACCAATCAACTGGCACATGCAATGGTCGATAGTGGAATTAAAAAGGGCGATAGAGTGGCAGTCCTGTTTTACAACTGCCATCAGTTTTTAGAGGTCTACTTTGCTGCAGCTAAATTGGGTGCAATATTTGTTCCCCTGAACTTCAGGCTTGCAGGGCCTGAGCTGGAGTTTATGTTGAACAACTGTGGGGCGGAGATGCTGATATATAACTCTGATCTTGCTGATGCTGTAGATTCCATTCGTTCAGCTATACCTGTTAAGAAAGGAAACTTTATCCAGGTAGATGGTGATACACCTTCCTGGGCGTTTGACTATGAAGGACTGCTCCTCCGGCATCCGATGAGTGAACCTGAAATTAAGGAAGAGGTTGAACTGGAAGACCCTCAGATGATCATGTATACGTCAGGGACTACCGGCCAGCCTAAAGGGGCACTTTTATCTCACAGGAAGACATTCTACAATACCTTCAATGCAGATATTTACTTTGATATATCTTCAACCGACAGGATGCTGGTAGTAATGCCCCTTTTTCATTCCGGCGGGCTCAACATAACCGCAGTACCCATCCTTTATAAAGGAGGGACGGCTATTATTCAGAAACACTTTGATCCTGAAGAGGTATTACGGCTCATCGAAAGGTATAAGATCACCCTGATGATGGCGGTTCCCACCATGCTCAACTTTATACTGAAGAAGACCGATATGGAAAGGTATGTTCTTAACTCCCTGAGGACATGTATGACAGCAGGTGAAGTATGCCCCCTTTCCCTCATTAAAGAATACCAAAAAAGGAATATACCCATAAGACAGGTATTCGGTCAGACGGAGACCTCTATTGTCCTGTGGCTTCCTGAGGTTGATTCTATCAGAAAAGCAGGTTCTGTGGGGTTGCCTGTCTTCCATAGTGATGTCAAAGTGGTAAACAGGAAAGGTGCGGATGTAGTGCCAGGGGAGATCGGAGAGATCATTGTAAAAGGCCCTATTCAGATGACAGACTATTGGAATCTTCCAGAGGAGACAGCCCGGACCATAAGAGGTGGTTGGTTGCATACCGGAGACCTTGCCAGGGTAGATGATGAGGGATACGTTTACATAGTAGACAGAGAGAAGGATATGTTTATAAGCGGCGGTGAGAATGTCTATCCGGCAGAGATTGAAAAGGTCTATGCTATTCACCCGAAGATTCTGGAGTCGGCAGTAATTGGGGTTGCTGATGATGAATGGGGAGAGGTGGGTAAGGCCATAATTGCCTTAAAAGAGGGAGAAACCATGACGGAGAAAGAGGCACTGGATTTCTGTAAAGGGAAATTAGCAGGATACAAGACACCAAAATCAGTGATTTTTGTTGACGAACTTCCAAAGACAGCCAGTGGAAAGATAAAGAAGGTACCTCTCAGAAAAAAGTATGGCAAACCTTGCCTCGCTTGAACATGTCTCCCCGTTTTTATATGGTCTTACGTTTGCCACGTCCCCTTCACTTCGTTCAGGGCTTCGGCTCACCTGCTCCTCGCAATGACAGTTTCTATCTGTTCCAGCTTTCGGCGAGGGTCTCGACAATCTTGTTAATCTGGCTCCCTATCGGGAAGACCTCGATAACCCCCATCTCCTTGAGCTGAGAGATATCCTCCTTCGGGATGACACCACCTACGACAACTTTTTTGTCTTCGATGCCAAGAGCCCTAAGACATATTATCAACCTCTCCGTTAACCCCAGGTGTGCCCCAGATAAGAAGCTCAGTCCAACGACATCCGCATCTTCCTGAAGTGCCGTAGATGCTACCTGTTCGGGAGTCTTTTGTCTGCCGGTATAGATTACTTCCATCCCTGCATCCCGAAGCCCCCTTGCCACCCATTTCGCACCAAGGTCATGCCCGTCTAACCCCAGCTTTGCAATCAGCACACGCATTTTTTGCATTACAAACCGCTCCTCTTTTAATCTGTCAATTTGCCAATCAGAAAATACAGGGATCGGTGTACTCCCCAAAGATCTCCTTAAGCACCCGGGCCATCTCGCCGATTGTGGCGTATTCCCTCGCTGCATCGAGAAGATATGGCATCAGATTCTCTTTTCCTTTAGCTGCAAACCGCAGTCGCTCCAGACATCGGCTAACCTCCAGGTTGTCCCGTTCTTTTCTGACTCTCTCCAACCGCTCGATTTGTTTTTTCGTCGATTTGGGATCGGTTTTGTGAACCTTCAGCCTGTCCCATACCTGATAGACGTTCTCGCCGGGGACCACATACTTGTTTTTCCTCACAATGACCTTTTCCCCGCTCTCTATAGCCTTTCTCTCCTTGACAAAGGTCTCCATAATATCCCCGAGGATATATCCTGTCTCCATGGCTTTAACTGCTCCCCCAATGTCCTCGACTTTCTCCATTTTCCGTAGAGCCTCCTCCTCGATACGATTGGTCAGGTATTCTACGAAGTAGGAGCCTCCCAGGGGATCTACTGTCTTTGTGACGTTTGTTTCCTCGGCCAGGATCTGAAGGGTTCCGAGTGCAAGACTCTGGCTTTTCTGAGTAGGAATAGCATATGCCTCATCATAGCAGGGATGTGGAGTACCCGATGCTCCGCCGAGGGCACTTGCGAGGGCTCCATAAGCTGCCCGGACCAGGTTAAGCTCGGGCTCTTCAGCCTGGAGCATGTTAGGATTGGCCATGGCCGTGAACTTGAGGGATAGGGAAGCCGGTTTTGTGGCTCTGAACCTTTCCTTCATCATCCGTGCCCACATTCTCCTAGCGGCACGATACTTAGCCGCCTCTTCGATTATATGGATCCCTGAGGCGAAAAATATTGAGAGCTTGGGGGCGAATGCATCGATTTCAAGTCCTCTTTTAAGAAGCTCCTCGATGTAGCAGATTGCATTTGACAGGGTAAAGGCAAGCTCCTGGACGCAATTTGCTCCCCCCTCGCTCAGGTTTACTGCCTTCAGGTTAATGGGATAATAAAGCGGGAGTTCCCTGGAGCAGTACTCGATCAAATCGCAGGCTAGCCGTACACCATGCTTCAGGGGAAAGACTGTGGTTCCCTTGTGGACTGCTGCAAGGGGGTCGTTGGAAATAGCACCCGTTAGTCGGGAGCGATCAATACCCCGCTTTTCCGCCGTAGCGATGAAAAAGGCAATGATAATGGCAGCCAGTGTCTCCTCGTTGCAACTGAAAAGGGCCTTGTCCATGGGAAGCCCCTCAAACAGGATCTCAAAATCCCTGAGGGAATCTATGGCGAGGCCAACGCGGCCCACTTCCTCCAATGCCAGAGGGTCATCTGAATCGAGTCCCATATGGGTTGGCAGGTCGGGAAGGACGCTGAAATTTCTCTGCCCGCTCTCATAGAGAAACTTCCACCGTTCGTGTGTGTCCTCGGCGCTTCCAAAGCCGGTAAAGACACTGTAACGCCAGGGCCGATGTCTCCACATCTCCGTATAGGGTCCTCGTGTATAAGGATAGTCTCCCGGGAAGCCAATGTCTCTTATGTAATCAAAGTCGGGAAGATCGGAGGGAGTGTAAACAGCTTTAACCTCGATATTAGCGTCAGTCATGAGTTTTGGAGACCTTTCAAGACCGGCTGCATCGGTCCATGATGCCTCCTCATTGCATATACGGTCAAGGTCTTCTTTGTTAAAAATGGACATCTTCTCTTTTCCTCCTCTCAGATCATTTCTTGGGAGGTTTCTTCACCAGAAAGTACATCTCCCCGTAATGCTGCATAGCACCTGCTGCAATCTCTGCATCCTTTCCACTGCCCCAGAACAGGTCTACCCTGTCAGGACCCCTGATTGCCCCGCCTGTGTCCTGGTTAACAACAAATCTTGAAAAACATTTCCACTCACTTATTCTGCCAGACTGGTCTATCTCAGGCTTCTGAGTCGTAATGAAGGCAAGCCCTGCTTTGGGGAACAATCTATTGTCAGTAGCTATGGATCTTCCCGGAGTAAGAATAACTCCTGTGTTTCCAAGAGGTCCATTTTCGCCCTTTTCAAAAAATACATAGCTCTCATTGTAATTAAGGATTCTGCCCCTTTCTTCAGGATGGTCTTTAAAATAGGCTTTTATGCTTTGTAAGGATATCTTCTTTCCTGGGATTATGTTTTCATCTACTAATTTCCTTCCTATGCTTCGATAGGGTCTTCCGTTGGATGCCGCATAATGTATCCTCTGGATTTTTGTATCTCCCAAATCAATAATTCCTGAGCCCTGAACATGCAAAAAGAAGAGTTGTACAGGGTCAGATACCCAAAACAATTCTAACCCCTTGCCTTCAAGGGCTTTTTCTACATCAATCTCTTCCCTGCTGTAATAAGGAACAACCTTATTACCATTGTATCTTGCTACTATCTTCTCCGTTTCAAACTTTGGATTGAATTGCCCCAGATCAATCACCATTAAATCACCGGGTTTTGTGTATATAGGGTACTTGTATTCATCAGACCTGGTTAAGCTGCCTTTAAGCACTGGTTCATAGTATCCTGTAAAGAGCACAGAACCTCCTCCATCAGTTCCAGCTGATTTGTAAATGTAAAAGTGCCCTTTAATCTTTTTGTTTAAGTCTTTTGGACTGGCGGAGTTTGTAAGGATGTCTAAGAATGTATTCATGGACTCTGCTAGATATCCGGCAGTGTAAGCATGGGGACCATAGACAAATTCCCTGTCTGGAGGGAGTCTTTTGAGGTAATCAATGCTTCTCCCGATGGCTGCTTTCAGAGAATCCCTGTCCATATCATCTGTAAAATCAGGTATCCTCCAGCTTTTAAACAATACAAGGGCATTCTCAGGCTCTTTTACTTTTACAGCTGCCCTCTGGAGGCATGCACTGAGGAAAAGGGCAAGCAGGAACGGGATAAAAATCTTTTTAGTTATTTTTATATTATCGGTTTGCTTCAATTATACTGCCTTTCCGAAATCACCCATGATAGAAAACAATAACCACATTACCAGTAGTTGAATAATCCAGCCAATGGTACATACACCTACAGCACGTAATGTACTGCTATAATCAAGGGCTTGTCTAACTGCTATAACCATTGCCACCAGCATCCAGATTCCGGCAACAAAAAAGATAATTCCTGTTAGCCCCGGGATTATACCAAGCACCCGGATCAACCCTGGAGAGCTTGAGAAGCCTATAGTTCTCAACAACTCGCCAGGGTCAGCTCTGGTTTGTGGCTCTGGAAGGAGCTTTGTCCCAATAAGGTAAGTTAGCCATGCCCAGAGATACCACCCGGCAAGGGCCGCGAGGGTGCCTATGAAAATCCCGCCAAATCCTGCCCTTTGAAAGCTTCCTATCCCGGCCGCTAAACTTGAAATAATAACTACAATCATAGCCTGTCCCAATGCTCCATTATCAGCCTCGACTTCTTCATAGAGATTAACATCCAGCTTAGCTGCACGAATAAGACGGTCATTAAAAGTACTCATTGTTTCCTCCTGATTTGGTTTGTTGTAATATCTTCTAATATTGCAAGCATTTCATCCATGATTGTCAAACCCTCTAACCAGAAGTCAGGGTCGTCCAGTTTTACCCCAAAGGGTTTCACCAGATTTGCAGGAGAGTCTTTCCCCCCGGATGAGAGAAGACCGATGTATTTGGGTATAAACTCGTTTCCCTCTCTTTCGTAGCTCTTATAAAGGGACAGGGTCAGAAGCTCGCCAAAGGCATATGCATAGACATATCCTCTGGAATGCAGGAAATGGGGGATATAACTCCACCAGATAGAATAGTTTTCTGTGAGGGTGATCGAGTCACCGAACATATCTTTTTGGGTTTTTGTCCATAATTCGTTAAATTTCTCATTTGACAGTTCCCCTGTACCCCTTCTTTCCTTATGTACCGCATCCTCAAAGAGATACATGGATATTTGCCTGAAAACGGTTGCAAACATAGCCTCCAGTTTACTGCAGATAAGGCTTATTTCATCTTCTCTTTTGGGGGCTGTTTTTAACTGTTTTTTGAAAACCAGCATTTCACCAAAGACAGATGCGGTTTCTGCCATGGTGAGGGGTGTCTGACTATTGAAATATCCTTGCTCTTTGCCTGCCAGATACTGGTGAATTCCATGACCCAGTTCGTGGGCGACGGTCTGTACGTCACGGATGTTGCCTGTGTAATTAACCATTACATAAGGATGGACATCGGGAATGCAGGGGTGAGAAAAGGCGCCACCTCTCTTCCCCAGCATTACAGGGGCATGTATCCAGTGTTTATTGAAGAACATCAGAGCAATATCCTTCATCTCTTTGGAAAAATCCCCGAAAGCGTCAAGGAGTGTTTCTCTGCATTCGTCCCATGACACGACCCTTTCAGGAGAGAAGGGCAGGGGGGCATAACGGTCATAATCGAAAAGTTCATTGTACCCTAACATCTCCTTTTTTAATTTATAGTATCGCATAGGTATGTCATAACGGCTCCTGACTGCATCGGTCAGAGCATTGACCGTTTTTTCATCCACCTCGTTTGACAGATTTCTGGAGCTTATCCATTCAGGATACTTCCTAAGCCTGTCTGTAATCATGTGATCGGTCAGGATAGTATTAAAAATATGTGTTAATATATGTGAATATTCTGAAAGACCAGCGGTTAATTCTTGAGATGCCCTTTTCCTGACCTCGCGATTGCTGTTATACATGTCTGCCAGAATCTCTTCTTCTACCCTTCCCCTTTCTCCGAACTTTTTCTGGGAGATGATCTTATCAAAGAGCCTGGTCCAGCTGCTCAGTCCCGCAGGCTCTTTTTCTGCCAGGACCCTTTCTTCGGTCTCGCTTAGTTGGTGATGCCTGTATTTTTTCAGGACGTTCAGGAAGTGACGGTATTTTTCTATTTCAGGGGCATATAACAGCTTTTCTGAGGTTTCGTTGTCCAGGTTTGCCCACTCCAGGTTAAAAAAGACAATGTCTCTTTGGAACTCGCTCTCCAGTTCAAAAGCCTGCTGTAGAAATGCACCGGCTTTTGCATCCTGGGACCTGGTCGAATAATTTAAGAACGCAAAACTCTCTATTTTGCCAAGTAATTGGTTGAGTCCCTCAAGTTTATAAAGAGCCGTAAAGAGACCTTTGGGATCAAGGTCTCTGACCTTTCCCCTGTATTCTTTTGAAAAATTGGATATCCCACACCGTAGCCTTTCTATATCTTCTTCTATACGGGAGTCTTCTATCCCCTGATAGAGGTCGGCTAGATTCCATATGATATCTTCTGTTTTTAATCTTTCATCCATTTAGAGAGCTTACCTGATTCAGTTTGGTTAAGAGGGAAGGGGGATTTATCCGGTCAGGAATCTGCTTAAATGTAGCCCTTGGTCTTGAGATTATGTATGATTATCTCTGCTATTTCATCCAGTGAAGAGAGGGCGCTATTGATTAGTATGTGAAAGTTGTAAGGGTCCTTTATGGACTTAAACGTATACTTTTCAACGAAAGCCTCTCTTTCATTTTCAGTCCTTGTAACTAACTTTATTGCTTCATCTTCCGAAATCCCCATTTCATCCATGATCTTTTTTTTACGGAATTCAAAAGGAGCAATGAGACGTACATGAAGCCCTCTTTCGACATCCTTTGTAATGATGCAGCTGCCTCTTCCTATCAAGATTGCATTCCCTGTCTCTGCCAGGCCTATGAGTACCCGGGTAAGGTATTGGAAAATTTTGTACTCGTTGGGCCTGCCGAGAAATATATGATCCATGTACTGTTGCATCTGTGAACGCTGGTTTTCATCCAGAGAATTCGCAAGGGCTTCAGAGAGGTTGTGCTCATCGGCTATTTTATGGATAACCTCTTTATCAAAAACGGCCCAGGGGTATTCTTCACCTGTAAGCCTATCAAGCTTGTTCTGCAGGGTTTCCACTATTGGATAAACACGGCAGCCGAATTCCCTTGAAATTGTTATAAAAGGCAGCTTCTTTTTCCCCCTGCGCATCTTCCAGAGTTCTTGAGTTCTCAACTTCAACTGATGTGCTAATTGTGCTTCAATTCTAGCTTTGAATAAAGCAACCATAGAATCCTCCTTGTGGTTTTAATAACATTCCTAGTATAAAAAAATCTAGCACAGAATTAATTGACTTACAACTTTAATTTTAGCTTAGCATCCTCAAGCCCTTTCTGTTGTATTAAGACCTTGAACAGGACTCCCATACCCCCGGGCATAAGAAAGTTTTTCATGGCTAGTTTTTCTTTATAGTATTCCAGTGTTGACATATTGTGCTTGTTTTTCTCCAAGTCCTCCATGATATCGAGGAGACCCAGAGCTATGAGAAACCTGTGCTGTTCTAAATAGATGGTCTTCTTCAAATCCATCTTTTCGCCCGTTTCCATCAGGGTTGTAAAGTCAACATGTGCTGTAATATCCTGAAAGCCTGGTCTTATATAGGGATTGTGATTGATAGTATGTCTGTAGTAGCAGGAAATAGTGCCATCTGTTCTATGCGGGGCGAAAAGCTCATCTGCTGTGTACCCGTAATCAATGGTTATGACGAATCCTTTGCCCATGGCTCTGTGGATTTCTTTCAGCCAGTCGAAAATTCCCAGGTTTACCTCAGCCTTTTGCCCTTCCTCCAGTTTTATATTCAGGTTTGTAAAGTACTGTTCTAATGCAGGGGTGGACAGCTCGCCAAGCCCTTCCACGAAACCACTTTTGTTGAAAGTTACATACACCTCTTTTAGGTTCCCCCCTTCCATTTTGACCACATTGAAAGGAAAGGAATCAAGGAGTTCATTGGAGAGATAACACCCGTCAAATCGGAGGTCTCCTTTCTTTAAATCTGTATGGGAATGCCATATAACCCTGCCTTCATGAGAGTGATTTTTAAGCAGTTCTTTCTGAAAAGCAGGGAAATAGCTGCTTATCTCTATGATCTTATAGGTCAATGATTCATAAAAATCTGGCAACTGTTTTCTGGCGTAGTCCAGTATATCACAACACAAAAACCCTTTTCCAGCCCCTGCCTCCACTATAGTGAAATCAGATATTTTCCCCAGGATATTCCACATTTGATAGATCAATCTTGCTATAAGATACCCGAATACCGGGTGGATATGAGAACTTGTGTAATAGTCACCGTCTTTTCCGATCTTTTCCCTGGAGGAATTGTAGTACCCGTGGACAGGATGGTATAATGCCATATCCATATACTCTGCAAAGGTTATTTTCCCCTTTTTGCGGATTGTGTCGATGACAAACGATTTCAGTTCTCTGTTTTCCGGTTCAGTGACCATATTATTGATTCCCCTCAAATCCTTGACTCCTTGACCCGTTGAATCCTTTGGGAGATAATCCCCATTATATTTTTAACTAGAGAACTTTGTCAATTTATTCATAAAAAACCTCTTGATTGTTGACACGATGAATGAGGTGAATTAGAATGGAAAAAAGATATGGGTTGGAGACTGGAGGAGTAATTGAAGAGACTTTTGAAGATAGCCAGGAAAAAAGAGAGGTTGATTATTGGTCTTATGTCCGGGACATCCCATGACGGGGTTGATGCTGCTCTGGTTAGCATCAGGGGAAATGGCATTAAAACAAAGGTTAATTTTTTATGTCACCTCCACTATCCTTATCCGGTTGAAATAAAGAGAAGGATTGAACAGACATTTGAGGGAGTTACAGCTGATATCTGCATGCTCAATTTTGAATTGGGAGAGTTATTTGCCGGTGCGGCATTGGAATGTGTCGCTAAGAGCGAGATTTCTAAGAATGATTTAGACATCATTGCATCTCATGGACAGACTATTTACCACATTCCACCGCAGGGTGATATGACGGGGGCTACACTACAGATTGGCGAGGCAGATATAATTGCTGAGCGGACAGGAATTGTTACGGTATCCGATTTCCGGAAAAGGGATATGGCGGCAGGCGGTCATGGTGCGCCTTTAGTTTCATACGCGGATTTTCTCCTTTTCAGGGAGAAAGGTAAAACAAAGGCAGTTCAGAACATTGGAGGGATTGCCAATGTAACGGTAGTTACTGAAAAGGCAAGAGATACAATCGCCTTTGATACAGGGCCAGGAAATGCGCTGATTGACGAAACAGTGAGAATATTTTCTTGTGGAGAAAAGGACTTCGATGCAGACGGCGGGTGGGCAGAAAGGGGTAGTGTAAACCATGCCCTGCTGGATAAACTGATGACTCATAGTTATCTTCGGCTTGCTCCTCCCAAGTCTACCGGGGTAGAGACCTTTGGTAAAAGCCTGGTAAAAGAGTTAATTGCAGAGAATCCAGACATGGCATCAGAAGACCTGTTGGCGACATTGACATGTTTTACAGCCAGGAGCATTCATCGGGCATATCAGGACTTTATCCTCCCAAACTACTCAATAGACAAGGTGATTTTATGCGGCGGCGGGAGCCGAAATACATACCTCTTTAGCTTGCTGAGAAGTTTATTTAAGGATATACAGATTGTTCCTATAGATGAATTCGGGATTCCATCAAACGCCAAGGAGGCGGTCTCTTTTGCCATCCTGGCAAATGAGACGATCATGGGAATGCCAGGCAACCTTCCATCGGCAACCGGGGCTAAAAGGTCTGTGGTGCTAGGAAAAATAAGTCTGTAGGAGTCAAGAATCACTGAAGGGACTTTTATCAGAATGACAAAAATCAAGACGTACTATTCATGTCAAACCTGTGGATACCATGCGCCCAAGTGGCTGGGCAGGTGCCCGGATTGCGGTGAATGGAACACCCTTATAGAAGAGAAAACCAGCGAAGAATCTCCTTCCCGAATGGACCTATTGGGGGTGGAGATTACCGAAACACCCAAACCCATAACTGAGATAAGCATAGATGAAGAGGACAGGCTAAGCACAAACATAGTAGAATTTGACCGGGTTTTAGGCGGGGGAGTAATTTGGGGGTCTGTTGTTCTGGTTGGAGGCGATCCCGGGATTGGAAAGTCAACCCTGCTGCTCCAGGCCCTGAATAATCTGGGTTTATCTGAAAGGAAAGTCCTCTATGTTTCCGGGGAAGAATCAGCCAAGCAAACTAGGATGAGAGGGGATAGGCTGGGGGTGTCTTCAAAAAACCTGTACATTGTTTCAGAGACATCCCTTGAGAAGATCATTGAGGTGATAAAGGAGCTCAAACCCCATGTCCTGGTGATCGATTCTATCCAGACAATCTATACATCCCTTTTACAATCTGCTCCAGGCAGTATCTCTCAGGTTAGAGAGACAGCGGCAAGGCTCATGTACATGGCAAAGAAGACCGGAGTATCTACATTTCTTATAGGACATGTAACCAAAGAAGGGGCTATAGCAGGACCAAGGGTCCTGGAGCACATGGTAGATACTGTACTGTACTTTGAAGGAGACCGGGGACATCCTTACAGGATTCTGCGGGCGGTAAAAAACCGATATGGTTCAACAAACGAGATTGGGGTTTTTGAGATGAAGGACTCAGGTCTGGAGGAAGTCCTGAACCCATCTGAGCTTTTCCTGTCGGAGAGGCCCATAAATGTTTCTGGCTCAGTGGTGGTCTCCAGCGTAGAAGGGTCCAGGCCAATCCTCGTTGAGCTTCAGGCACTGGTCAGCCCAACCGGTTTCGCTGTACCCCGCAGGACAACCATTGGCGTGGATCATAACCGGGTCTCTCTATTGGTAGCTGTTTTGGAGAAAAAGGTGGGTATGAGCCTGATAAATCAGGACGTTTTTCTGAACGTTGCCGGCGGTGTGAGGATAGATGAGCCGGCTGTTGACCTGGGAATTGTAGTAGCAGTGGCATCCAGTTACATGGACAGGCCGGTTGATCCTAAAACCGTCGTATTTGGTGAGGTGGGTTTGGGGGGAGAGATCAGGGGGATAAGTCAGGGAGGTATCAGGATAAAAGAATCTGCCAAGCTGGGATTTACAAGATGTATATTGCCCCATAGTAATAAGAAGACCTTTCAAGGCAAAGAGGATATAGAATTGGTAGGGGTCAGGTCCGTCGAGGAAGCTCTGGAGGTAGTATTTAGTCACTGAATCTATTAATAGAAACGAGTTGTCAGGTGGCACTATCACTAAAAGACTTATTAAATGAGCGCGGACGGACATAAAACCAGCTGGCAACGACCACAGCCCCGAGTGCCGTATAACAAACAACAAAAATCCATGCCGGCGCTTGATAATACAAAATAGTTTCCAACCAGTGTGATATGAAAGTACCGGAGTAGACGGCGTCTCCGGCCCGTGAGCGCAACGCCATTTCCCAGGTAGTGAAAGGACATATAACCCCGAACCACGACTGAATAACCACTACGCCGATAGTTGAAAGATGCGCGATACGAAACCAAGGATTTCGAACCCAAGACCAGGCAAGAACATTCCCCACGAAAATGAGGGTAAGACCAACTAGAATGAAAGCGACTAATAGTACATGCAGCAAAAGGATTGCATCGGCGATTAGCAGAAAGAAGAATGGTGAATCCATTTTTGTCACCTAAAAGATATTATACAAACTATTTCCCTTAATATATCGCGAAAATTTAAAGTAGAAGCAGAACAAGCAATTCTCTAGTTCTGCTCAATAGTCTATAATTACCAGAATACCATGAAAATTCTGAAACTCCTCCTTTTTAGATGATTATTCAAATCAATATTATATTGCCCTTGTCCTTCGCTTTTTCAAAGTAAGCTTTGTCAGCCGTGACCATAACGCCATTTTCAAGTAAAGCCACGGCATGATATATGGCATCATAAAATGTAACCCCTTTAAATTCTCTCATTAAACCAAATGTTGAATTTACAAGTTCTCCTGTAATTTTGCATTCTCTAAACTCATATTCAAGAAGAAGTCCCAAAATCTTTTCAGCATCTTTTTCCCTTTTCAAACCCAGAACATTTCCAACCTCGTAAAGCCAGAGAGGCGGCAGTATAAATTCGTACTCCTGATTAAGCCAGCCTTCCAGAAGTTCGATTGCCTTATCCTGATTTTCAGTTTCTCCGAGTACCCATTTCAAAATTACTGAGGCATCAGGCACAAAGACCTTCATGCGTGCCGCCCCCTGTCCCTTTTCAATGCCTCAACTATCTCTTCCACTGGCACCTTTTCGCCTTCGGACTTTAATGCTATAAGCTTTTCTGTTACCTTTTCCCTCTTGATCATTAATAGTTTCTTTCGCAATGCCTCGTTTATAATTCTGCTCTTCTGTCCGGCAGGTACCAATTTATCGAGTTCCTTGCGCACATCCTCATCCACAAAAAAATTTAGTTTTTTCAATGCACCGCCCATTTGTTACCCCTCCAATAGGTATATCATTTATACATACAATTTATACCTATAAGCTATTGTTGTCAAGGAATATTTGATAAACTCGTAAAAAGTCCCCAAAGCTGTCATTCCGGCGAAAGCCGGAACTATAAGTGCTTGAAATTACTGGATTCCGATGCCTGCCCCGTACTTGATACTGGGTCCGCTGGAATGACAAGAAAGAGGATTTCCTGACCGTTATTCTTATTTATTTTGTCAGGTGTAAATGAACAGATGCTTACGACGGATTGATTGAATTACGTTGTCGAGTTGATGAAGAAAACGGGATCGGTCACGCTTTTTTAGTGGTGGAGGCCTGCTCGTTATCTCTCCTGCGCTACGAAGTTCTGATAACAGGTTCCGAATCGCGACGGCCTCACCGATGTTGTTTTCCGTGAATGGTTTTCCGGTTGTGCCAATTACGCGTGCACCTTCCTCCAGGCAGCGGCTCGCAAGCAGAATATCAGCAGTGACCACGATGTCGTTAGTTTGCACGTGGTCGACAATCCAATCATCGGCCGCATCCAATCCATCTTCTACAACTTCGAGTGCAATCCATCGTTCATTCGGAACTTGCATCCAAGAGTTGGTCACCAATGTGACATCAAGGCGATATCGGCTTGCAACGCGATACACCTCCTGTTTGACCGGGCACGCATCAGCATCTACAAAGATATGCAGCAAATGAATATCCTCACAATCACCCCTGATATGGTCCGGGAGTTACCTAACATTATAATGTCCATTTCCTTTAATATATTGCAGAAGAATAATAGTCATATTGAAAAATAGCCTTACTTATTATTACTCTCCACCTTTTCCTGTTTTGGTTTTAGACCAAAGCGATCCAGGATTTTCATCTTAATCTCTTCGGCAACCTCGGGATGCTCTTTTAAGAACAGTTTGGAATTCTCTCTTCCCTGCCCGATACGTTCTTCTCCATATGAATACCATGACCCGCTTTTTTCTATTAAATTATACGAAGTAGCTACATCCAGAAGGTCGCCCTCCCTGGATATACCTTCTCCATACATTATATCAAATTCAACCTCTTTAAAAGGCGGAGCCACCTTGTTCTTTACAACCCTTACCCTGGTTCTGCTTCCTACTACATCCTGTCCTTCTTTTATGGATGCAATGCGGCGAATATCGAGCCGCACAGAGGAATAGAACTTCAGAGCGTTGCCGCCTGTGGTGGTCTCAGGATTTCCAAACATAACACCGATCTTCATCCTGATCTGGTTAATGAATATTACAATGGTCATGGATTTGCTGATGGTTGCAGTTAACTTCCTGAGTGCCTGAGACATAAGCCTTGCCTGAAGTCCCATATGAGCGTCTCCCATCTCCCCTTCGATTTCTGCCCTTGGTGTTAAAGCTGCCACAGAATCTATTACTACCACGTCTATTGCTCCGCTCCTGACCAGCATTTCTGCGATCTCCAGTGCCTGTTCTCCGGTATCGGGCTGTGATATCAACAAATCCTCTGTCTTTACTCCCAATTTTCGGGCATAACTCACATCCAGGGCGTGTTCCGCATCTATAAATGCTGCAATACCGCCTCCTTTCTGTGCTTCAGAAATGGCATGCAGGGCAAGGGTTGTTTTTCCTGATGACTCAGGTCCAAAAATCTCAACAACCCTTCCTCTGGGGATACCTCCTATTCCTAAAGCAATGTCTAAGCCCAATGAGCCTGTTGAGATGGTTGGTATGTCCGGTATTATTGCATCCATTCCCAACCTCATAATGGAACCTTTACCGAATTGTTTCTCAATTTGAATCAGAGCCAGATCAATGACCTTTTCTTTATTTGGGTCAGTTCCCATAAAAACCTCCCTATAGATTTTTCAAGTTAAGTGCATAAAGTTATTTGAAATGAAACCAACATGCCCGCCTCAGGCGGGCACAAAGGACAAGGAAAGTTCGCCATAAGCAAGCGACCCGTACAACAGCACACTTAAGTGTGCTGTTGAAAAGGATGGGGTTACTTTGCCCCTCCTAAATTAAATGTCTCTAGTTTTGTATAAACCGCTCCTGTAGGTCGCAGGTCGCTTTTGAATAAAAACAGATTTTCCACTCTGAAAGAACCTGCCTCGCATCCCTTAAGTTTTTCAATCTGTTCTGCTAATTTTGTCTTGTTTTTCAAAGACTTAATCCTGCCCAGAGTTAAATGAGCGCTAAACTCTCTTCCTTCGGGTTCAAAACCTATCTTCTTAAGGCTATCCTCCGTTTCTTTATGCAGGACGTCCAGGGTCCTTCCACTGGATTCGACCCCGACCCATATTACCCTAGGACGTGACATATTGGGGAAGACGCCTATATCCTTTACATTTATAACAAAAGCACTGATCTTTGCGGTTACTTTTTTTAACACCTGAGAGATGTCATCTACGGTCTTCTCCTCAATATTTCCAAAAAACTTTAATGTTAGATGAATGCTTTCAGGTCTTACCCATTTTACATGGGGTTCAGATGACTTTAAAATATTCTGAATCTCCGAGAGTCTGCTGATTATCTCTTTCGGAAGCTCAATAGCCAGAAAGCTGCGTATTTTTGCCATTTTTGACGAACTCAAAATTGGGATGGCAAATTAAAAAGCTCCAGATGCAAGGCGCGCAAATCCTGAGGAGTGAGGCGTACTAAGGGGTACGCTGCAATGACGAAGGATGCAGCGCAACGCCGCAGATGGACTTTTTACGAAGCCATCATTTTTATTTTAGATAATACCGTCTTACCAAATCCAGAGCTGTCTGGGATGTTGCAAGCCTGATTCTGGATCGATCCCCTGTGAAGTTGTAACTCTTAACTAATGTTCCCTTTTTATCGGCAAGGGAGATAAATACGAGACCGAGAGGTTTATCAGGGGTTCCACCCCCTGGCCCGGCAATACCGGTTACTGCCAGACCCAATGTGGTTTTACCAAGCTCCCTTACCCCCTGAGCCATCTTTTCAGCAACCTTTGCACTGACCGCTCCAGACTCATCTATCAGGGAAGCAGGGACATTGAGAAGATCGGTCTTAGCCTGATTGCTATAAGCTACTATCCCTCTCATCATATAGTCTGAGCTGCCAGGAATGTTTGTCAGCCGATGGCTGATCAACCCCCCGGTACAGGATTCAGCCACGGCAATAGTATCCCCATTTTCTCTTAAAAGGTCTCCTACTACTCCTTCAAGGGTTTGGTCGTCTCTGCCAAAGATATAATCCCCCAATCGGTTGGTTATTTCTTCCCCTATTTTAGAGGCTATCGTACTTGTTTCCTCATAATTAAGACCCTTTGCCGTAATCTTTATGTAGTTTTCAGGATAATTCGGCAGAAAACCTATCCTGGCGGCTTCATATTTCTTAACAAGATCTTTTATCAATTCAGCTATCTTAGACTCGCCCAGCCCGAATACCTTCAGAGTTGTTGTCTTAAACTGAAAGCCTTCTACTTTTTCTCTTTGAAGAATGGGGAGGATACTTTCATCTGTCATCCTTACCAGTTCTCTGGGAACACCCGGGAGGAAAAAGATGAGTTTGTCCTTTTCACGGGCTAAAAAGCCACAGGCAGTCCCTGTAGGATTCATTATTAACTCTGCTCTCTCAGGTATTAGTGCCTGTTTTTCATTGTTGAGAGGCATCTCTAACCCTAGCTTTCTGAAGAATCCCTTTACCCAATCCAGTGCCTCTTTGTTAAAGATAAGCTTTCTTCCAAGGATTTTAGCTGCGACCTCAGTTGTAATGTCATCCGGGGTAGGACCCAGTCCACCCGTCACAATAATTACATCCGACCTTTGAAGCGCACACTCTAAAGAATCGGCAATATCCAAATCATTATCACCCACAGAGGTTATCCTGGTAACCTCTATGCCGATGGAGAGTAACCTCTCAGCAAGAAAAGAGGAGTTTGTATCTATAACACTGCCTGAAATAAGTTCGTTACCAATGGTTATAATTTCGGCATTCACAGCGTCACTCCAATTATTCAAGTCCTGAAAAACCGGATACCCTGCAAAAGTAGATTGGCATAAATTCCGGCAAACAAGTCATCCAGCACAATTCCGTATCCACCTTTAACCTTCTTATCGAAGAAATTAACAGGAAAAATTTTAATTATATCGAATACCCTGAAGAAGAAAAACCCGAGAACAACATACAGGAAACTTTTTGGAACAAAGGCCATTGTCACTATGAATCCAAATATCTCGTCAATAACTATATGTCTGCTGTCATTTTCATGTAGTATCTTCTCTGCCTTATTCGAAATCAGGACAGCCAGAAAGAACATGACCATAACTGTAGTGGTGTAGATGAGAGGATTGGGATTATAGATTATAAAGTATATCCCGATACCAACCAGCGTTCCGGCAGTTCCTGGGGCAACAGGTGAATAACCGCTATAGGCTCCAGTTGCAACAAAAAAAATAACCTTTTCAAAAAAAGACGGCATAGTTTTAAGTTACAATTTTATCTCTACTTTGTCAATCGGTTTCAATTCCAGTATCGAAACGTGGAAAGTTAGGATCAGTGTCCTTTATATAACTGTATTTCTGTTCCGGGATAAAAAAAAGAAAGGATCTCTCTGTAATTTTTGCCTTTTTTTGCCATTTCAAGGGTACTCCACTGGCAGAGACCAACGCCGTGCCCGTGCCCCTTCCCCCTAAAGATTATCAAATCACCATCTCTTGTCATGCTGAAATTGGTACTCGGAACTCTCTGCCAGCCAAGCAGTCTTCTTAAGTCATTGGACCCAAGGGTGATTTGCTCTGATTCAGTATTGATATCTAATTCCTTTACCCTGCCGGTTGATGTATAGGATTTTATTACTATCTCTTCTATGCCTGATGTATTCAATCCCTTTTCTATTTCGGACAGCGGGATATTCCTCTCCCATACCCAGTATGGAGAAGACTCACAGTTTGATTCTACTGACTTAAGATAGGGATAGCTTTTCCCAAATACATCCTCAGGAACCTCTGTCTTACCACCGCATGTTGAATGGTAAAGAGCTTCTATTGGTTTACCGTTAAATGTGATTATCTCACCAGAGGTTTCTTCTACTGCATAAGCCATTCTGACATCAGGGGAGTTTCCTTTGTATGCCTGGTGCAGCACAGATGAGGTAATATGATAACAAGAATTCTCTCTAGCCTCTTTATGATATACAGCATATGTCCTGGCAACAACAGCCTGTGCCTTAATTGCCTCTATTTCCCAGCTCTTTCCAACCTCAGCTATAACAACATCCCTGACATAATCCTCAAGTGGCAATTCATTTATAAGATACAGCCCGTTCTTCCCTTTCCAAACCTCAATATTACCTGCATAATAAACTCCGTTTGCAAGGTAGGTATCCTTTGTTTTGTCGCCGATTTTTTTTAACTTTTCATCTTTCTCAGGGATACTCTTATGGTTCTCGTCTATTATCAACACCCTTATTTTACCGGCAACAGCAGTATAAGGGCAAAAAACCTGACTAAAACACAGAATGCATAGGGAAATGAAAATAGGAAATATTGACCTTGTTATTTGTAAAAGACAGGTTTGCATATAATAAAATCGCACGGTTGATTAGGTAAAGGAGACGCATCCCTACTTAACAGGGTTTAATGATTTGAGCAGATCCTTTGCCTCTTCTTTAGTTGATATTAGCCCCTCTATCTCTGCCTCTCTAATCATAGACAGCAATCTTCCCACCTTTTTTCCCTCGAGAATTCCCAGCATCTCCATTATCTCTTTTCCATTCAATAACGGCTTTTCAGGTGTTTTGAGCCAATCCTCGAAATAGTATCTTAAAAAGTCTTGTATTATAGCCAAAAGAGGAACGGTTTGTGTTTTGTCAGCATTTGTTCTTGTTGCTAAACCGTCGGCAAGGGATAAGAGAAGGCAGTCTATACCGTCTTTACCCATGTCCCGGAAAAAACGGGATTTAGCACGCTGACTAATATTGGTCGACTTGGATAGATTTAGAACCCGCATGTGGTTCCCGGTTATATTTGTAATAACCCTCCTTACCTTATGACCAAGTTTAAGCCTTTTGGCAATGTTTTTGTTGATCTCTTCACCAACCCTGTCGTGTCCTAAGAATCGGACCTTTTCACCGTCATAACTTTTGGTTTCAACCTTTCCTGAATCGTGCAGGAAGGCAATGAATTTTATAAGGTTGCTCCTGTAAATATTCTTTTCTAACTCTTCATCAAAGTGTACTTTGAGAACGGAGGCATAATCGGGAAAATACTCAGAGAAGTTTGCTAAAATCACTTCTGTGAATTCTATGGCTTTTACAGTATGGTCGAACAGATTATAGTCATGGTGTTCACCCTGATTTATACCCTTCCATGGATTTGTCTCCGGTAATATGATACTAAGTAACCCTAAACTGTTCAGCTTCTCGATAGACCGGGATGCGTAAGGGGCATCTAACATCAGGAATAGTTCATCTCTGATCCTTTCCCATGAAGAGTTGATTAAAAGTTCCTTTTTTTGTCTGATAAGCCTTTCCGTTTTATCCTCTATCGTAAAGTTAGTTACGGCAGAGATCCTTACTGCCCGAAGCAGACGAAGAGGGTCATCATCGAATACCCTGGAAGAGCAAGCCCTGATTGCCCCCTTTTCCATATCGTCCAATCCATTCAGGGGGTCTATAATCTCAATCTCGTCTTTTTCAAAGAGGTCTTGTATATTAATTGCCATGGAATTTATAGTGAAATCCCTCTTTATCAAATCTTTCCCAATATCATGTCCTCTGAATCTGGAGAAGTCTATATCTATAAACCGGCTATTCTTCTTAACGGTTACACGATAATGCCCCCGCTGCGGGTCTAGAGAGAAAAAGCTGCCCTTTACTTTATCGGCAAAACCCCTGGCAGTACTCTGTACATCACCCTTCATGGCAAAGTCAAAATCCTTTTCAAAACCAGATGATAAAAGTAAATTTCGTATGGTACCACCAACTAAGAATATGGGGATGCCCATCTCTTTGGATATACTATAGGCACTTTTAAGGATATGAGATTGGGTTAATTCCTTGGTATCCATCTTGTCTGATAAGAGAGATAATTGCCGCCCGCTTTGGTTTCCCTTTCAGGGTTTGTCCTCTTTTAGCCTTTTTTCCACTGATTTGGCATGTGCCTCAAGCCCTTCCATACGTGCGATATGGATGACACCCTGACCAACCCTTTGTAAGGCTTCCCGGGAAAAGGATACTATGCTGGACTTCTTTATAAAATCATCTACGCTGAGGGGGGAATTGAAACGGGCTGTTCCGCCGGTAGGGAGTGTATGATTAGGACCTGCTAAATAGTCTCCTACTGCCTCTGGAGAGGTATGACCAAGAAAGATTGCTCCTGCATTCCTTATCTGGCTCAGGATTTCAAAGGGGTTTTCTATAGCCAATTCCAGGTGCTCAGGGGCTATCCTATTGGCGAGTTCGATGGATTCGTTGATATCTTTTGTTATGATTATGGTACCGTTGTTTTCAATAGATGATCTGGCGATTATCTTTCTTTCAAGGCTCTCTAGCTGTTTATAAAGTTCGGTTTTCACCTTCTTTGCAAAATCATAAGAGTCTGTAATAAGAAGGGAGGCTGACATCTCATCATGTTCTGCCTGGGACAGTAGATCAGCAGCAACGAATGCTGGTGGTCCGCTTCCATCAGATATAATCAGAACTTCACTTGGTCCTGCAATCATATCAATATCAACCTTGCCAAAGACCAATCTTTTAGCACAGGAGACGTATACGTTTCCTGGCCCTACTATTTTATCGACCCTAGGTATAGTCTTGGTTCCATAGGCCAGGGCAGCTATAGCCTGAGCGCCACCAATCTTGAAGACACTGTTCACACCGGCAATACTTGCAGCAATTAATACATAAGGGCTGATCTTACCGTTGGAGGTGGGGGTAACCATCACTATCTCCTGCACACCGGCTACCCTGGCGGGAATGGCATTCATCAGGACAGATGAAGGGTATGATGCCTTGCCCCCTGGTATATAGATACCGACTTTTTCTATGGGGTTAATCACCTGCCCCAGGATTATCCCCTCTTCCTCAGTTGTGATCCACGAGTTTTGGCTCTGTTTTTTATGAAACCTTTCAATCCTGCCGGCAGCAAATTTAAGCACCTCAATATCACTGTTATTGACACTGTTAAAGGCTTCTTCTATCTCTTTTTCACTAACCTTCAGAATTGAGGGTGTTAATCTCGATTTGTCATACTTCTCTGTATAGTCAATAACCGCTTTGTCGCCTTTATCCTTCACATCTCTGAGGATAGCCTGAACCGTTACCTCCACTGTTCCGTTAATGGATTTTTCCCTTTTTAATATCCGTTCCAGGTTAGTTAAAAAATCGGTATCCTTGGTACTCAATATCTTCATATTGTTGGTTCTTTCTTAAAAATATCTTTTTAGGATTGGGAGACATAGAAAAGACAATACTGACAATCGTATGATCTTTCAGGGTATAATAAAAGCACAGGGTAGAGAGATGAACCTCAGGTGATGATAGAGTAAGAGGAGGAAATAGAAAAAAGGATTTTTATAAAGTCGTATTTAATTATCCTTGATCTCCTTATTTCCCTCTCTGTTATTGGGGGTAACATCTATTTCATCTTTCCCAGAAGTTGCTTTTTTGAAGTTTCTTATCGCTTTTCCGATACCGCTTCCAATCTCGGGCAATTTACCCGCCCCAAAGATGATCATTATAATGACCAGGATAACAATTAGCTCTGGCATGCCAATTCCAAACATTGCTGCCTCCCTTCAAAGTTTGGTTTCTGTTTGGAAACCAAACTAGGGGCTTAATAGGATACCCTAAGACTTGGTTTGCTTTTATTACATGTCTTGCTCTAAATTCTTCGTCTTATCTCTATTTTCTCGGACTCAAAGCCGATTGTTTACTTTTGGCGGAAGTGAATGGGAATCGAACCCACCGCGGGCAGTCCTATACCCGCCACTGGATTTGAAGTCCAGGAGGCCCACCAGTAGCCTAGTCACTTCCGCTTTTGATTCTATCAATTATCAGCCTATTGTCAACTTAAATTTTTCCTGAGACTACTAAGTTCTCCTTTGAAACCAGAGGGATTATTCATAAAAAAGGGCACTCTATCATAATTCGATAGAATGCCCTTTTTCTTGGTTAAAACGGTGAGTTACACTCTAGTAACATTTACCGCAGCGGGTCCTTTTTTACCTTGCTCTATATCAAAGGTAACCCGGTCGCCTTCAGAGAGAGATTTGAACCCAGTTGCATTGATTCCTGAATGATGAATAAATACATCTGTTCCATCTTCTCGCTCAATAAAGCCATAACCTTTGCGGTCATCAAACCACTTCACGGTTCCATTAGCCATAGTGACATCCTCCTTTCACTAAAATTTACATCGTTCTAAACTTTAGGTGCCACTTTTGACAAATGGATCTTCCCTTCAGAACGAAACCAGCTTGCCAAATAAAAGGCAAACCTTCATACTTTTTGTAATAATAACGGTTTTTTAATTAAAGTCAAGCTTTATTTTAAGCTTTTGGCGGTCCCGAAATTGCTCAGCTACTTTTTGTCCTTAAACAATACATCAAGACCGGCAAAGGGCCTGTACGTAGAAGTTGGCTTTTGCTCGTTGCCCGGCGTAGTCTCGTTATACCATTCCTCATCCACAAGTCGCGAGTGCTCGTTATCATGACAGTAGAGACACAACAGCTCCCAGTTGCTGCCGTCAGACGGATTATTGTCGTGGTTGTTATCCTTGTGATGAACTGTGAGTTCACGGAGTCTCTTGCCGGTGAATTCGCGCCCGCACCGTGCACAGATCCATGGGTAAATCTTAAGCGCTCGTTCCCTGTAGGTCTTCTCCCTACGCTCCCGGTCGCGCCGAAGCTCGGCAATGGTTTGATCCAGACTGTCAACCTCTGTTCCCGTCTTCTTCGTCGACATGTACTCGCCCTTTCTTAATCCGGTTTAGAATTATCAAGATGTGGATTCTATGGGTTAATTATTGATTAAACCCCTTGTATTGTCAAGGGATTTTCTTATACATACACTTTAATTTCTTGCTTTTTCCTGGCTAATTATGTTATATTTTTATAAAGGTAAATCTCACATTAATACAGCTTAAGGCATGAAGGTTTAATTATGAGGAAAGCATTACTCTTGAGGTTTCTGGATGCCGCAAATATGCAGAGATGGAACGATAAGATACGGCCTGTGGAACTAACAGAGTTGGATAAACAGGCACATAAAATGACAATCGCCTACTTACTTGGTAAATTTGAAGAGAGTAATGATAAATTTGACTGGTTAGAGATCATCGAGGGGGGTCTTTTCGAGTTTCTACAGCGCCTCGTTGTTACAGACATAAAACCGCAGATATTTCATAAGATTAAACAGGATCGTGCAAGTTATAGGGAATTAAATCAGTGGGTATTTAAGGAATTAGAATCCATTATCTCACCCCTGGGTACGGAATTTTGCAAAAAATTTAAGGAGTACTTTTCACCTGAAAGAACCGACAACATCAACAGAAAGATCCTCAATGCTGCCCATTTGTATGCTACAAAATGGGAATTTAATATTATAGAGCATGCAAACCCCAAAGGTTACGAGATAGATGACATAAAAAAAAATTTACAGATGGAACAAGAAAAAAACTATGGTCTGGAAGGGATGGTACAATTGGTAATGTATAACAAACTCAGAAACTTTGTAGACCTCTGTGGACAACTGAGGTTTCAGATAAGATGGGGGCATGTATACAGGACACCGAAGACCTCTGTCCTGGGACATATGTTAATAGTTGCCATACTGTCGTATCTGTTTACCCTTGAAATAAAAGGCTGCAAGAGAAGATGTATAAACAACTATTTCACTGGATTATTTCATGACCTGCCTGAAGTCCTTACACGGGACATAATCTCGCCGGTAAAGAGGTCTGTTAAGGGCTTAAGTCGTCTAATAAAACAATATGAAATGGAGCAGATGAAAGAGGTATACAACATGGTTCCGGCAGAATGGCATGATGAAATCAGAATGTTTACCGCAGATGAATTCACCAGTATCGTCAGGATCAACAATAAGACAGAAAAGGTAAACAGCACTGATATTAGTGACCGGTTTAACAAAGATGAATTCAACCCAAGGGATGGAGAGTTAATAAAGATAGCAGATGATCTGGCAGCGTTCATAGAGGCGTATTCAGCCATGAAAAATGGGATTAAGAATCTAGACCTTGATGATGCTGCGAGTTCCTTAAAGGGGAAATATAAGAAGCAACGGTCAAACATTGGAGGGTTAAATATCGGGGAGATATTCGCTGATTTTGATTAAAAAAGGCAGGGCTTAAAGGAGGTGATAAGTATTTTAGTTAAGCAGTAAATACTATCTGGATAGAAAGAGGTTAATAGAAAACATTTTGTTTCCTGGAGGGAAAAAAACTATGAGAAAAGTTGTTTTTGTACTGGTTGTGACTCTGGTTGTATCTTTGACTTTGTTCTATGCTCATACTGTTAACGCAGAAGTACGAGGTGTGACAGATAAAGAGATAAAGGTAGGCACAATTGCTCCTATAACTGGTCCTGCGGGGAGTCTTGGCGCTCTCTGGATTGACGCAACGAGAACCTATGTCAACTATATTAACGATAGTGGTGGTGTCAATGGAAGGCGGTTGAATTTAATTATAGAAGACGACCGTTATTCGATTCCACCTGCCCTTGCCGCCTTTAAGAAGATAGTTTACAGAGACAAGGTTTTTGTCATGATAGGACCAGGTTCTGCCAGTCTCGTTAATGTTTTGTGGAAGAACATCGAGAAAGAGAAGTTGCCGACCATGTCTGTTGCAGTTCCTGATATTCTTTTTAACCCTTTTAAGATGTATATATTTAGTATTATTGACACCTATTCAAATCAAACGAGGGTTCTTGTTGATTATATGATTAAAGACTTCAATCTGAAGGAACCGAAGGTTGCCATAGTTTATCCTGATACTGATAACGGGAAGACGGAGCTTGCATCTACAGTAGAGAGGCTTGGTAAATACAATATAACACCTGTAACAAAGGAGGTCCTGGCTCCTGGCGCTATTGATGCCGCCACCCAGGTGATGAGTATAAAAAGGTGCAAAGCAAATGTCGTAGTCCATGCCGGAACTATTACCCCGACAACTATAGTGCTGCTTAAAGAGCTAAAGAAGATGGGGTTAAAGGTGCCTGTTTTTGGCAGCTGGTCTGCAATGCTTGGGGAGGAAATAAACGCGATTGGTGAGGCAGCGAACCAATTCTACTCTGTTCATCCTACGTCACCCTGGTATGGTAAGGGTCCAAGAATGGAAAAGATGAGAAAAATCACACTGAAATATCACCCGGGGACGGAAAAACCCTACCGCGGCACCCTATATACCAATCTGTGGGTTTTAAACACTGTGCTGGTAGAGGGTTTGAAAAGGGCTGGGAAGGACCTCAATGAAAAAGCTCTGATAAGTGCTCTTGAGGGTATTAAGAATTATAATACTGGTGGGGCTTCTGGTCCTATCTCTTATAGTTCGGAAAGCCATAAGGGTGGTGACTCATGCCAGATATACAGGGCTGACCCCGCCAGCGGAAAATATGTCGCCTTAACAGACTGGAGGAAGGCTGAGCAATAGTGCGGGGTAAACGTACAGGAGGGTCTCATGGAAGTTAAAGTAAACCAATCCACCATCTCCCTGATTGAAGGTGATATAACTGAGGAAGAAACCGACGCCATTGTCAATGCAGCCAATTCCAGGTTGGCGGGTGGTGGGGGTGTTGATGGTGCAATTCACCGTGCTGGTGGCCCAGCTATTATGGAAGAATGCAGGAAAATCGGAGGATGCCCTACAGGAAAAGCGGTAATCACTACCGGAGGAAACCTGAAGGCTAAATATGTAATCCACACCGTAGGTCCAATATACAGAGGTGGGGTGGGAAATGAAGCGAAACTTTTGGAGAGTGCCTACAGGGAAAGCCTGAAACTTGCCTCATCAAAGGGATTGATAAGTATAGCCTTTCCCTCTATCAGTACCGGTGCCTATGGGTATCCTCTGGCTGAGGCTGCAAATATCGCCTTAAAAACCGTAATAGACTATCTTAAGGTAAACCTTGATATTCAGCTCGTTCGCTTTGCCCTCTTCGGACGGCAGGCATATAAAGAATATGAGAAGGCATTGAAAGGTTTGGTTTAAAAATGCGACAAAGATAATGAGGAACTTAGCGGAATGATGAATGACTTAATGAGAACTGTTTTTTATCCTCGAAAAGTTGCAGTAATTGGTGTCTCTGAATCTAGAGATAACATGGGTAAAAACATTGTCCAGAATCTTCTGGACAATCACTTTCAGGGTGAAGTATTCCCTGTTGGTCCAAAAGGGGGCAATATATCCGGGTTGAAGATATATCCTTCTGTTATGGATATAGCAGATGAGATAGACTTTGCAGCTATAATTACCCCTGCTACAACTGTACCAAAACTGGTTGACCAATGTGGCAAGAAGGGTGCCCGGGCTATATATATAGCTACCGGCGGGTTCAGAGAATTTAAAATAGAGAATATTGACCTGGAGGCAGATATCCTTAATTATGCCAGAAAACACAATGTCAGATTGATTGGACCCAACTGTGTAGGTGTAATAAACACTGAAATAGGGCTTTGTTTGCCTTTCCAGCCTGTACCTCCATTAAAGATTGGTCCAGTATCGGTTCTATCCCAAAGCGGGGGTGTGGCAAATGGCTATCTTATGCTTCTCTTCGGAGAAAACATCGGGGTTAACAAATGGGTAAGTATGGGAAACAAGCTGGACCTGGAAGAAACAGACTTTTTGTCTTACCTGATAGAAGACCCATGGACACAGGTCATTTGCGTTCATTCAGAGGGTTTAAATAACGGGAGGAGGCTATTAGAACTGGCACAATCATCTTCCAAACCTATCATATTACATAAGGTTAACAAGTTTGAGACCTCTGTTGAAGTTGCCAAATCTCATACGGCAGCAATAGCAAATGATAACCGGATTATTGATGCTATATGCTTGCAGGGCCGGATTATCAGGGCTGAAACCATAGAAAACGCAATAAATTATGCAAAGGTATTCTTATTACCAAAGCTTACAGGAAATCGACTAGCAGTAATGACCCGTTCAGGGGGGCACGGTGTGATAGCTGCCGACTTCTGTGCTAAATATGGCTTTGAGATGTCCCCTTATGAAGATGATTATCTGAAAAAAATTCAGGAGTTCTTCCGTGCCAAGGTAATAAAAACTGCCAATCCCTTGGATTTGGGTGACCTGTGGAACTTTGAGTCCTACAGATACATACTGGAAAATGCCATAAAACAGGAACAGTTCGATGGTATGCTCTTTGTGTTTACGGACAATCTACGTCTTCACTATAACATCCTTTTAGATATAACGACTTTTTTATCAGAATTGATGAGACGCTACAGCAAACCCATTGCCTTTGTCTTTCAGGGGTGGAAAGAAAGAGTGGATAGGTTAAAAGAGAGCGTATCCTTTCCTGTGTTTTATGAGATAGATGAAACAGTTGAGTCTCTCGCAATTTCTCGAGATTTCTACCAGAAGAAGAACAATTCTTAATATCATCATATCAAGTTGCAATCATAAAGTTGCCATGTCATTGCGAGGAGCGGAGTGACCTGCCTACCGCAGGCAGGCGTGGTAATCTTAGCATGAAATTGCTTTACTTTTGGATACCACGCAGCTTGCTGCGGGGAGGTTCATTGCAACTCCAGTTTCATAGTGTTGGTAGGTTGATATGCATGGAGTATAGGTTTGTTGAAGAATTACGAAGGCAATAAATACGGAACGATAACCCTCATGGGGTCAGGTGAGATGACCAGTTCCATGGTGAGGGTACATAAGGAAATCCTGGATAGAATCGAGGAAAAGCCCGTAAGGGCAGTATTTCTCGATACCCCTGCAGGGTTTCAACTCAATGCAGATATCCTATCAGAGAAAGCAAAAGAGTACTTTAACAGGCACTTTCGGGTAAAGATGGAGCCAGTTTTATTCAAGGATTTTTCCAGAGCGACTCCCCTCATGATGAAAGAGGTGGCTCATACGATAATGAACGCCCACTTTATTTTTTCAGGTCCTGGCAGCCCTACGTATGCCCTTAAAAACTGGTTGGGAAACCCTGTGGGAGATGCTATCAAAAAAAGTCTTTATAGAGGCAGCCATCTCGTTTTTGCCAGCGCTGCATCCCTTTGTGTGGGGAAATATTCTATGCCTGTATACGAAATTTATAAGGTGGGTGAAGACCCCTTTTGGGTGAACGGGCTTAATTTACTCGGGGATATGGGATTGAATCTTGCCGTCATCCCTCATTGGAACAATGCTGAGGGAGAAAATCACGATACCAGGTTTTGTTATATGGGTGCTCCCAGACTCAAGATACTGGAGAATCAGTTGTCTGATTTAACCATTATAATAGGCATAGATGAACATACGGCAGGTATCTTTGACTTGAGTCAAGAGAGATGCTATGTGAAAGGGGTGGGGCAGGTCGTTTTACGAAAAAAGGGGTGTGACAAAACTTTTTCGAATGGTTCGACTTTTGGATTCGATGAATTAGCCCTGTCAGGAGAAAGAAACACATATACAAAGAATATATATCCCCCAGTATCGCCCCGTGAGCCTTTATTGACGAAAATTTCAGAATTAGAAGAGAAATTCCTCCAAACCTTGAACGACAGAGAAGACATTGCTTCTGCCATGCTGATACCTGAGGAGATCCTGAAGCACATTCATAAAGCGAAAGAGAAGGGAGAGACATCTGATACGCTTTTAAATGCCTATGAAAGATTGGCAGATATGCAAATGAAGATGGCAAATCAGGTTACAAGGGCATCAAAAAAAGACAGACATCTATTATCTTCTTTGATGGAATTGCTTATAACAGTTAGAAGTGAATTGAGAGAAAAAGAAGAGTGGGAACTGGCAGATGAGATAAGGGGAAAAATGGCCCGAGTTGGCATAATGTTAGAGGACGTCAAAAAAAAGACCAGATGGAAAATTCATGGGGCTACCCAATCCTCTCCGAAGTAGAGGGGAAGTTCTCCGCAACAAACAGGCCCGATATTAACGTTCCATCCTGTAAGCCGTTCTATTTCCCTATTTATTGGTTTTGCAAATCCGGGTATGATCATCTCCTTATGGTTGAGCCTTTCACTCATGCTGCTATCCACAATCATCTCCTTAATGCGCTCTGCAGTAAATGTCTTATAAATCATTGACATATCCACCGTATCTCCTTTAGTATCTATAAACAATACATAAAAAGGCTTGATCGTTGTGGCAAGGATGGCAGAAAGGGCCAATTGAGTAAGCTCTGAATTGCCCGATACTAGCAGAGAAGAGTTTTTGTCTGGCATATTGAATTCAACCAAGCCAGGTTCTGCAGGGACGGGAAGCTGCATAAGCTCAATTTCTGGAATGATCTGTTCAGCATTCAAAGCGGTACTGAATGCATGGGCCATATTCTTAGAGATATGAGGATAGACCTCGGGTTTGGGCCCGTCTGTTTTAAGCTTCTCCAATAAACCTCTGCAGTTGTTAAACCCACATTCTCTACAGTCGGTTAGAGATAAGTATTTTTTAAAGTCGATTTGGTCAAAGTATAGGTTAGCTTTTAACAATATTCTGACTCCTGAGTTCTGGCTACTGGCTTCTGAATAGATACAACCATTATAACAAACCTGTATAGAATTCAACGAAAAAGTGTTTATTTTGTTGGCTTGGGCTATTTTTTATGTTATTTAATTAATTATACTGAAAAAGATTCTGAACCTAGGAGGATTCTGATGAACAAAAAGAAGTTTGATCAATTCATGGGCACTCACAAGTACATAGTATCGGAACCGTTACGCAATGCCGTCAATGTAGCAATTGCCCTTCAAAGACCAATGCTTGTGAAAGGAGAACCGGGAACCGGCAAGACCCTGCTGGCGCATAATATAGCCTTAGCCCTTGATAAGGAACTGATAGTGTGGAATATCAAGTCCACCTCAAAGGCTCAGGAAGGATTATATATTTACGATACTGTACAAAGGTTAAATGATAGCCGCTTTGGTGGCAAAGATATATCGGATATAAAACAGTATATTAAGCTTGGCAAATTGGGGATGGCTTTTACATCACCTGAACAGGTGGTTATCCTTATAGATGAAATCGATAAAGCAGATGTGGAATTTCCCAATGACCTTTTGAATGAGCTGGATGAGATGTCATTTCATATTCATGAAATAAATGAAACGATTAAGACCAAACACAGACCCATCGTGGTTATAACAAGTAATTCTGAAAAGGAACTCCCTGACGCATTCTTACGCAGGTGTATATTCCATTATATTGAGTTTCCTGATGAAGGGTTGATGGAGGAGATAGTAATGGTGCACTTCCCGGATATTAAAACCCAGCTGCTAAGGGAAGTCCTCAAGAAATTCTACTGGCTGAGGAGTATCAATGAATTCAGAAAGAAGCCTTCAACCAGTGAACTTCTGGATTGGATTCAGGCGCTGATCTCCAGTGGAATCTCTCATGAAATGCTTTCAGATAATATCCCTTTCCTTGGTGTCCTCCTGAAAAAAGAGGCAGATTATGACTACCTGAGTGGTAAGAAGACAGGGGTATCGGGAAGCCAAAACAGGTATAACTGGTAGTAAAATGTTCACAGATTTCTTCTATACCCTCCGCAAAAAAAAGGTGCCAGTCTCTATAACTGAGTGGATGACTCTCATGGATGCCCTTTCCCAGGGCTTTGCATCATCCAGCCTGAATGTATTCTACTATCTGGCGAGATCAATCCTGGTAAAGAGTGAGGCTTACTTTGACCAGTATGATTTGGCATTTCAGGAGTATTTTCAGGGTATCGAAACCCCACCAGAGCTAAGGGATGAGATACTGGAATGGCTGAATAACCCTATTAACAAAATTCAACTTACAGAGGAGGAAATTGCTCAGATAGAGAGGATGAACTTCGATGAACTCATGGAAACCTTTAAGCAGAGGTTGAGGGAACAGAAAGAGCGCCATGATGGTGGGGATCGGTGGATAGGCACAGGAGGAACTTCCCCTTTTGGCAATTCCGGGATAAACCCGGCAGGCATTAGGGTGGGGGGGCAATCCATGAACAGGTCTGCTATCCAGGTGGCAAAGGAGAGAAGATTCCGCAATTACAGGAATGATGTGGTTCTGGATGTCAGACACTTTCAGATAGCCCTTAAGAGATTGAGGAGGTTAAGCAGAATAGGGCCAGAGGATGAATTGGATATAGATGTCACTATAGATCATACCTGCAAAAACGGAGGGGAGATAGAATTGATATGGAGAAGGCAGAGAAAGAACGCAGTAAAACTGCTTTTATTGATGGATGTGGGTGGTTCTATGAGTCCCTATGCAAAGCTTTGCAGCAGACTCTTCAGCGCTGCCCATTCAGCAACCCATTTCAAAGATTTCCAGCACTTTTATTTTCACAACTGTATATATGACAACCTGTATATAGATATAGAAAGGAGGGAGCCCACAAGCACAACCCAGTTGCTCAATACCCTGGAATCTGGCTATAAAGTGATTATTCTTGGAGATGCCTGCATGGCCCGCGAGGAGCTGGTAATGAAATATGGGGCAATATACTATTATGAAAGGAATGATTTGCCGGGGATAGCTTGGCTTCAACGCATCTCCGATCATTTTACCCATGCCATATGGTTAAATCCTGAAGACCTTTCGGAGTGGAATCATCCTACAATAAGTATGATTAGCAAAATATTCCCCATGTTTGAGCTTACCCTAGAGGGATTAGATGCTGCTATCAGCAAGCTGATATGTAGGGTTTAATAACTATGTACCTACTAATCGCTAATTAATTTCTTATATAGATTATATATACAATCCCTTATAATATTAAAGGAAGACCTGTAGTGAAATGAAGTAAGCCCGTAAGGGTCAGGTATTTCTGTCTCTTCTCCGTCTCCATAGAATGTACTAAAATTCCCTAAAAGTTTAAGCTTATTTTCTGATTCTGGATTCATTCCCAGGATTACCTCTATGTGAAAGAGGCTCATTACAAGTATAATGTCCGCTTCTTCAATCATCGGAGTGGAAATGGGTCTTGAGAGGTGTTCGGAGATATCCACACCGAGATTACCAGCAACCCGGATCGCGTCTGGAGGAGAAGGACGCCCGGAGGTAGCACTAACCCCTGCTGAATGCACTTTAATCCCTGTCACTTTTTTTTCTCTGAGGAGCTTTTTTAATGCCCTTTCTGCAAAAGGGCTGCGGCATATATTGGCTGTGCATACGAAGAGTATGTTTTTCATATCTGCGGTTCTATGTTTTGTGCAACTATGTTGCCATTATTTGACGTCAAATGTTCTAAAATCTCTCTTCTAATTTTCACGAAATCCATGCTCGTTCTGTCCCTGGGAAACTCCAGATTTATACTGACCTCCAACACCACCTCTCCAGGTCTGGAAGAAAGACAGACCACTCTTTGGGATAAGAATACAGCTTCATCCACATTATGGGTTACAAAGATTATAGTGTCTCCCCGCTTTCTCCATATGTCTATCAGAAATTCCTGGAGAGAATTTCTGGTCTGGGCATCTACCGAACCAAAGGGCTCATCCATCAATACTACCTTGGGTTCATTGATTAGTGTCCTGGCAATAGCCACCCTCTGTTTCATTCCACCGGACAGCTCCTTAGGATATTTATTCTCAAAACTCTTCAATCCGACCATCTCGATGTACATTAATGCTTTTTCTCTTCTCTCCTTTCGGGAAGTGTGTTTCAATTCTAAACCGAACTCTACATTCTCAATAACCGTACGCCAGGGAAATAAGGCATACTCCTGGAAGACTATTCCTACCTCAGGACCCGGGATTTCGATCTCTTCACCGTTTAAAAGTGCCTTTCCACAGGATGCCTTTTCAAAACCGGCAATAATACGAAGCATAGTAGTCTTGCCGCAACCACTGGGCCCCACCACCGATACAAACTCGCCATCATTCACCAGAAGATTGATATTCTTCAGAGCTTCCACATTCACCCTGTCGGTAGTATTAACAAAAGTCTTACTCAAATTGAACAGTTCTAGCCCCAATTGGCTACACCTCTATACAAAAAAACGTCTTCCTCTTTGCTCCCTATAATCTCGGAAAGACGTCCTTATGTTTATCCATAAATAATTAAGGTTAAAAACTTATAGCTATCATTTAACCATTTAGCTTATACCTCAATTATGAGACAAAATCCAGTCTTTTTTGAGCTATTTTATAACGCTGTATAAAAGGTGCCAAATTATGACAAACCATAATGCAGGAAAATCAAAAAACTCTAGCGCGGAAGGGCTTCTCTCCAGCCACTAATGGGGACCACTATGCCATTATCAACATCAGCTTTGAGGAGTATGCCACTGACGCTCCCTTCCCGATCATTAGTACCCCATGTAACAGGTCCGGAAAGACCCCATGCATCAAAATTCTTTATGCTCTCCATGGCATTCACCAGATTCTCATTGGTTAAGTCTTTCCCCGCTTTCTTCATACCTTCTGTGAAAAGCATAGCGTTTACCCACCCCAAGGTATAATATTCACTGCGCCAGGGTTTTTCCGTACCAGGGCAAAGTTTCAAAGTTATATGCCTCATTTTCTTAACCCCCGGCGCATCGTTATACCATGACCTGAAGGGATGTACCCCTACGAACCCTCTTGCTGCCTCTTTGGACAGAGCAATAGTATCCGAATTTGTTGATATTAGGGTTCCTAAAAAATTGGTTTTAAATCCAAGCTTTCTGGCTTCTCTTAAGAGGAGAGACGCCTGTGCAATAAGGTTATGTACTATTACGAAATCGGGTTTATACCTTTTCATAGAAAGAACCTGGGAGCTAGCATCCAACGAATTGAGGTTCAGTACTTCTTCCTGGAGTTCAACCCCGAATATCTTTGCCTGATTACGCGCTTCTCTTGCCCCTGATTTACCAGCTTCCACATCAGGATACACAATTGCTATCTTAGGATTTTTGGCTTTCATATCGCTTAAAATATAGTCAAACAATATCTTAACCTGATTCTCGTAAGTTAAAACATAATGAAAAACATATCGTTTGAAAGGGTCAAACATGTGTCCGCCAGGGCTGATCTGTAAAGTGCAGATCTTTTCCTTTTGAATTTGGGAGAACAAAGCGGTTGCTTCGCCGGTAGAAGTGGGTCCAAAAAGGGTAAATACCATGTCCTTGGAAAGGAGTTTCTTGAAAGCTGTCAATGCCCTGGGTATTGAGTAACCGCTATCCTCAGAGATAATCTTTATTTTTCTACCGTAGATACCCCCCTGTTCATTCAGATGGCTAACATAATTTCGGATTCCCTCTGAAATAGCCTGAGCATCTTTCGCAACGGGGCCTGTGTCGGCGGTTATATGGCCCATTATGATTGTATCCTTCGTCACCCCTCTTGTTTCACCCAAAACCGCAGTGTAGCAAAACAACAAAAGCGGTACTGTTAATATGATACTAATCCTTTTCATCCTTTCTCTTCTACACTGTAGATTATTCATGGGGTCCTCCTTTTTTG
>JBFLWQ010000012.1 GCA_040757775.1 Thermodesulfobacteriota bacterium | reverse complement strand
GAATCAGCTATTTTCAGGAAGAGACTGGAGGAAGAAGTTTCCGTCTTAACACTGGAGGTAGACCACAGTCTTTCAGGGCTGGGGCAGTTGAAAACAAGGGTTCAGGCTTTTATAGAAATGTTGTAAAAGCTGCATTCCAACCTCGTGAACTATCCTGCAGCAAGCTTTGAAAAACTATGCCTTTTTTTGAGGAAGTGCCCCTGAGAGCGAATTCATTAGAGTAGAGGACTGAAGAAGTAGAGAGGTGGTTTACTAAACTTCCACTTTTCTACTTTCCTACTCTTCCAACCTATTTTCCCTTGTCTTTTTCCATTACTCTGCTATAGTAGCCAAAGATAATATCTATAAAAAATCCCAAAGGGAAAAACAATCTTACCTGTTAATTTTAGGGGGGGGGTATCAGTGGCGGAAATTGAGGAAAGTAAAGCCTGCTGGCCAATTGACCATCTCCGAATGGATATTAGAGAGATTATTGATGGAATCCCGGTAGGAGTTGCTCTAATCTCTCCGGACTTACGCATTCATGCCATCAACCGAGCCATGGAAAGCCTCACTGGTTTCAATAGAAAAGAAGCCTATGGTGTCCCCTGCCGTTATATTATGAGAAATAACCTGTGTCCCATAGGATGTCCTGCCAGAAAAATTCTGGAGAAAGAAGACCAGATCAGTACGGAAGGAGATATCATTAATCTCGCTCGACAGAAGGTGCCGGTCATAATCAATCTTTCGCCACTGAAGGACCATGATGGCAAACCTATCGGCGTTATCGAAACAGTCGAAGATATCTCTCTGGTCAGGGAGTTTGATCAAAAAATCCAGGGTCCATCCAGCTACCATAACATAATCGGCCACAGCCCTCAAATGGAAGAAATATTCAAAACCTTGCAGCTTATTTCTCAAACCGATTCTTCGGTTTTGATAACAGGCGAAACAGGCACAGGTAAAGATTTAGTGGCTGAGGCAATCCATATCTCCTCAATGCGGGCAAAGGGACCTTTTATCAAGATAAATTGTGGTGCGCTGCCTGAAAACCTTTTGGAATCTGAATTATTTGGACATAAGCGGGGTGCATTTACCGGAGCAGTCGAAGATAAACAGGGACGCTTTCGTATGGCTAACAATGGGACTATCTATCTAACAGAGATAGGCGATCTTCCTTTATCCCTCCAGGTTAAGCTCCTCACTTTTTTGGATGATAAAGAATTTTACCCCCTCGGTAGTAATAAACCGGTAAAATCGGATGCAAGAGTTATTGCCGCAACACATAGGGACCTAAATAAGATGGTAAGACAGGGCACATTTCGAGAAGACCTTAAGTTTAGGTTGAAAGTTATCCGTATAGAGCTGCCCCCTCTGAGGGAAAGGGGAGATGATGTCAGGTTGTTAATGAATCATTTTTTGCAACATTTTTCTAAAAAATTTAACAAGCAGATTAAAGGATTTTCCTTGAATTCTATTCCAATCATGTTAAATTATACATATCCCGGTAATGTACGGGAGCTTAGAAACATCGTCGAATTTGCCGTAAATCTGTGCCAGGATGAAGTAATTCATCCCGAAAATTTGCCCTCCTATTTACATGAATCTGTAACCATGGGGGTACCTGTGACTGATAATCCAGCAAACACTTCTTCTAACACATCAACCCCCCTTATGTATAGAGAATCCCTTTACAAAGCCACGAGTCATTTTGACTGGGAGAAGATTGAGCGACAGATGATCGCTGAGGCTCTTGCTCAATCCAGGGGCAACCGAACAGGCTCGGCTAAACTTCTGGGATGGGGGAGGGCAACCTTTTATAGAAAGTTGAAAAAGTACAAGCTTGGATAAAGATTGATGGAAAAAATCCTCATAACCATCTATGAAGAAGATGTTGCACCTCGTTTTGATCTTTCCTCTGTAGTATTTATAGCCTCCTTAAATGATAAAAGAGAGACCATTGAAAGAAAAACTATAGTCCTGACCTCTGCCTCTCCGGAAGAGTTATGCCATATGATTCTCTCACAGGGAATAACCCATCTTATATGTGGCGGGATTGAAGATGAATTCTATCAGTACCTCAACTGGAAGAAGGTGGAGATTATAGATTCAGTGATCGGACACTATGAAGAGGTTTTAGATCTCTTTTTAAAGGGTCGTCTGGAACAAGGAACCAATCTGATGTTTCAGAAAACTCAGGGGTAAGGGGTTATGGTCGGGATTAAAGAAAGGTTTCACAAGTGGACCAGAATAGGGACGCCTGATTCTCTTTATAACGATGAACCACCTCAAAAGCACTATGTCAGGTTGCGGAGAAACCTGATGATAATTATTCTCTCTATGGCAATAACCCCCATGATATTAATGGCTATCATAAATTATCATCAATACAGGAATGCCATAAGGGAAGAAACGATTAAACCCATCCAGAGTCAGTTAACCAACCTTAAACATGTTCTCGACATATTTCTTGCAGAAAGAAAGTCTTCTCTTAATCTAATAGCCAACTCTTACGATTTTAAAGAAATCAATGATCAGACAAAGTTGAGCAAGATATTTATGGTTCTACGAGAAGAATTCAAGGAATTTGTGGATATAGGCGTCATCGATTCTTCCGGACTGCAAAAAACATACGTTGGTCCTTATAACCTGGGGGGTAAAGATTACAAAGATCAGGGCTGGTTCAAAGAGGTAATGGTTCGCAATGAATACATAAGCGATGTTTTTATGGGTTACAGGAGGTTCCCTCACTTTGTTATAGCAGTGAAAAGAGACCTTCACAATGGAGAATTCTGGGTTATTCGGGCAACAATTGATACAGCAAAATTTAATCGTATTATTACCTCCATGGAGTTAGAACCCGGGAGTGACCTCTTTTTAATCAACCAGGATGGAATCTTACAAACACCGTCCAGGTACTATGGAAATGTACTGGATAGGTACCCTCTGTCTATGCCAATTCTAACTCAGATTTCCAGTGCCGTTGTTCAGGAAAGATATGTTTCTAAAGAATATCGGACATTAATAGGGTACGTCCGTCTGGATATAAAGCCTTTTATACTAATTTTTATCAAAAAACCGGGGGAAATCATGAAAACATGGTTTGCCTTAAAGAGCGAGTTGTTCTGGGTGCTTTTTTTTAGCTGTATCTTAATCATCGGTGCCTCTTACGGAATAGTAAAAACCCTTGTAAGACACATCCAGGAATCGGACGAACGCAGGGGAACCGCCCTTCGTGAAGCGCAATACGCTAATAAGCTGGCATCCGTTGGAAGATTGGCTGCGGGTGTTTCTCACGAGATCAATAATCCCCTTGCTATAATTAATGAAAAGGCTGGTTTAATGAAGGACATTATCGAGCGTAATGAGAATTTTCCTGAAAGTGAAAAGTTTCTAGGATTAATAAGCTCTATTCACAGATCAGTGGATCGGTCCCGTGTGATTACTCATCGACTCCTAAGCTTTGCAAAAAGGATGGATGTCAACCTGGAGGACGTCGACCTTGCAGATCTCCTCAAAGAGGTTATTGGATTCCTTGAAAGGGAAGCCTTCCACAGAAATATAGACTTGAGATTAGATTTTGATCCAAAACTTCCAAGAATAATAAGCGATAAGGGACAGCTTCAGCAGGTATTTCTCAATATAATTACTAATGCGTTTGAGGCTGTGGAAAACGATGGGATAGTTTATATAATAACCTCTATTAAGGATGCAAACAATGTTCAGATTGTTGTTAAAGATAATGGTCAGGGCATCCCCGAGGAATACCTTCCCCATATCTTTGAACCATTTTTTACCACAAAGAAAAAATACGGAACAGGTCTGGGTTTGTCTATAACATATGGAATTGTACAGAAACTTGGGGGGAACCTTACCGTGCAAAGTAAGGAGGAAGAAGGAACTACTTTTACTGTAATTATCCCGATAAAGAGTAACCCATATTTTGAAGAGGGAAATCATGTCTAATCTAAAGGTACTGCTTGTTGATGACGAAGAGGAGTTTGTAACTACACTGTCGGAGAGGCTGAGTTTAAGAGGCATTGAAACGGAGGTAGCTTACAACGGTGAAAATGCCCTGGCTAAAATTAATCAAATAAGCCCGGATATTGTTATTTTAGATGTTATGATGCCGGGATTAAGTGGCCTTGATGTTCTCAGACAGATTAAAGCGATATTGCCTGATATTCCAGTTATTTTGCTTACAGGGCGTGGTTCAACCAGAGAAGGAATCGAAGGCATGAAACAAGGTGCTTTTGATTACTTGATGAAGCCGATTGATATCGAAGAGTTAATAAAGAAGATGAATGAAGCTATGAAAAGCAGGTAATATTGAGTAGGACGAATAGTCTGTATTATGAAACCCACATGCCTCAAAGAAACACAAAGGATAAGGAAAATGTCTTTGCGAGGAGTTTGCATTAGGCGGGCGAAGCAATGACAGGAATAGGTGCATTTTCAGGTGAAAATAACAGATGAGCAACTTCTTAAAATTAAAGAAATTGCTTTTATTGGCAAGGTAACCGCCAGCCTTTCTCATGAGATTAAAAATATATTGGCTACTATTAATGAGTCATCAGGGCTGGCTGGTGATCTTTTAATTAAAGGGGACCAACAGAAAATACCCCATTTCACCAGATTGGCTCAGCTCAATATAAATATGCAGGAACAGGTCAAAAGGGGCGTAGAAATAGTCAAACGCCTGAATCGATTTGCTCATAGCATGGACGAGGAGGCGTCTTATTCTGACCTCAATGATATTATCCTTCTGACAGTGGATATTGCAAAAAGATTGGCTAGATTGAAAGGGGTAGGACTGGAAACTACACCTACAAATAACCCAATAATATATATACACAATGATCCATTCAAAATAGAACAGTTACTCTTTGGTTGTATAGAATACTTGCTGGATTTGCCAGCGAAGAAAAGCCTTATTAAAATAACCGTTAAACAGAACGAGGATAGTACCTCAATAATCATCTCAGATGATTCCTCAAAAGTAAGCCCTTCTTGTGAGCATAATGAAGCAGAGGAAACGAGTGATTTACACATGACATTCCTAAATATATTGATGAATGAAATCGGAGGTTCTGTAAATTTTACTCAATCTCAATCCGGCAATACAATCACATTATCTTTCCCCTTTAAGCCTCCTTGAAAAGACCGCCTGCCATTTCTACCCACTTTTGTCTCATATAGTATCAGATTGATACATTAATGGGCTGCCAAAAGTGTCTTATATTATATCATAATGATACACTACCTGCCTATAATCTTGCTAACTCTTTGATTATTGGTATTTTTTTGTTATGGCATGCATTTTGCTCTTTATTAAAGACAACCGACAACAACGAAAACCAAAACAGATGGACTCGTAAAAAGTCAAAATTGGGATGGCAAAGTAAAAAGCTCCAGATGCAAGGCGCGCAAATACTGAGGAGTGAGGCGTACTTAGGGGTACGCTGCAACGACGAAGGATGCAGCGTAACGCCGCAGATGGACTTTTTACGAAGCCATCAAAACAAAAGGAGGTCAATCATGAAAAATATTAAAGGAAGAATTGAAGATTGGTTTGCCGCAGTGGCCTTTGCCGAAGCCGGTGAAGGAAAAACAGCACTGGAGATTGCAGGCATACAAAGGAGACCTCAAAAAAGACTATCATTTGACAATTTGATGGCGGCTATTACCTTTGCTGAAGCTGGATTGCATGAGTATGCATTAGAGTTTGCAGGAAAAACCGCACAAAAAAAGAGTAGCAAACCCCTATCCATCGTCCTTCCTGGAGTGAAGATATGGTATGGCACTGCTACTGTAACCTGTTAGTAGATCGTTTCGAAAATAGTATCCCGATGCTATCATTTCGAGTGAAACGAGAAGTCTTATTTATAATGGTCAGGTAAAAAAAACTGAGTAGCTATCTATCTTGCTCCTATGGGAGAAGTGGTGAATTGAAGGTTATGCTGGTAGGCAACAACACCACGTTTATGGAGAACCTCTCTGAAAAGATCAAAGGGGGCGGCTTAAAGGTGTTCACCTCAAGCAGTGCAAACGAAGCTGTTAATACATTAATAAAGAAGAAGATTGATGTTGTTGTACTCAACATGAAAGAACTTCAAATAAGTGGGATTCACATCCTTTCCCGCATCAAAAAGGTCCGTCCCTTAACAGAGGTGGTTATGCTCACAACCCCCTCCATTATTCATCTGTCTATAGAGGGTATGAAACTCGGTGCATTCGACGACCTTCTTTTACCTCCGGATATAGGTGACCTTCAAAGAATGATCAGAGAGGCAGGCATCAGGAAGAAAGAAAAAGAAGCTGAGGAGAAGAAGAAAAGAAGATCTATCATTGATACCCTCGATGATATCGCTGTATCTGCCACTTATGCCGAGGCAGGACAATTTGAAACTGCCATGGAAATCTTGAAAAAAAGAGAAAAGGAGAAATAAAATGAAGAGAAAAATGAAGGTGCTTCTGGTAGATGATGAAGAAGAATTTGTTAAGGCCCTCGCTGAAAGACTTGAAATGAGAGACCTTAGTTCAGATACTGTTTATGACGGAGAAGGGGCTTTGAGTTATGTTGAAAATCAGGAACCCGATGTTATGGTTCTCGACCTTAAGATGCCCGGGATTGATGGTATGGATGTCCTTAAAAAAGTGAAAATGGCATACCCCGACATCGAGGTCATAATGCTGACAGGGCATGGAACCAAGAAGGATGAAGAAGAGGCTAGAAGGCTGGGGATATTTGATTATATGGAGAAACCTGTTGATATCGATAGTCTGGTCAAGAGAATGAAAGACGCCTTCAGAAGAAAACTCGACAGGTATACTGCTGCTGCAACCTTTGCAGAGGCAGGGGAGGCAGATGAGGCGAAAAAAATATATGACGAAAAATAACGGTTTAATTTTGATGGCTATGCTATAAGGAGTAAACAATGAAAGAAATAAGAGTGAAAGATATAATGGTGCCTGTGGAGGAGTATGCAACGGTGCATAAGGATAGTTCTATGGCTGACGCTGTTTATGCCCTGGAGGAGGCACAAAAGGCATTTGACGTTTCCCGTGAAAGGCATCGCGCCATTCTGGTCTATGACAACAACAAAAAGATAGTAGGGAAACTAAGCCAAAGGGATGTTATCAAAAGCCTTGAACCAAAATATGACTCCTTAGGAGACTTGAGGTCGGTGTCTCGTTCAGGTTTCAGCCCTGAATTTATAAAATCGATGTTAGAAAAACACAATCTATGGGTGGACGACCTGGAAACTCTATGCCACAGAGTTGCCAAGATGAAGGTTAAAGAGGCGATGTACGTGCCTACAGAAGGTGAAAAGATAGAGGAGGATGCGACTTTTGGAAAGGCATTGCACATGTTTATTATCGGTCATCATCAGTCTCTTCTTGTAACCAGGGTAGAGGATATTGTTGGTATTTTACGTCTGGTAGATGTATTCAAACTGGTCTGTGAAAGGATAAAGGCTTGCAGAATTTGATGGAGTAGCGGATGTCCTTTGAAGAGAGTAGTGGAGGTAGACAGGATGGAAGAAAAAGGGAGTATGGGAATACCGGAAGAGATTGTCGTTGCAGTTCCCAACCCGGGGTTTAACTGGAAAAGGGTAACATTTATCTTATTAGGGATTGCTATTTTCCTTTTTATTTACTTTATGCCGTTATGGCCAGACGCCGTAGACCCTGCCGGGAAGGCATTCCCCTTATCCAGAGAGGGGAAGGCATCAATTGCTTTGTTTTTGCTGGCCGGCATCTGGTGGGTATTTGAGGTTATGCCTATTGGTGCAACAAGCATCACTATTGGTGTTGTCCAGGCTATCTTTGCTATACGTCCTGCGAAAGAGGCATTCAGGGATTTTATGGACCCGTCTGTCATGTTCATATTCGGGTCAATAGTCGTTGGACTGGCATTCACAAAAACAGGTCTGACAAGGCGTTTGGCTTACAAAATGCTGGAAGTGGTTGGTGAGAGAACAAGCATGATTCTGTTGGGGGCTCTTTTGATAACAGCAGGACTTGCCCATCTGATGGCACATACAGCAGCCGCAGCGACTGTGTTTCCGATACTCATGGCTATTCACACCCTTTATGGAGAGGAAGAAGGGCCAACAAGGTTTGGGAAGGCACTCTTCATCGGCATGGCGTATGCTGCAGGGGCTGGAAGTATTATAACAATCCTCGGCTCTGCCCGCGCACCTGCCGCAGCAGGAATGTTCAGGGAATTTACCGGAACGGATATAAGCTTTTTTGAATTGACAAAATACATGTTTCCTGTCGGATGGCTGATGGTATTTTTTATCTGGGTTATACTAATGATATTTTTGAGACCGGAAAAAAAGGTAATCCCTGGTCTGAGGGATAGGGTAAAAAAACTCTCAAAAGAACTCGGTCCCCTTAAAAAGGATGAGAAATTTGTGATCTTCTGTGTATTGGGCGTGGTTATAACCATGTCCTTACAGTCTGTATTTCCTGCATTAAAGGCGCTGGACAGGGCAGCCATTATGCTTGTATCTACCCTTCTCTTTTTCTTAGTAGGGGTGCTCACCTTAAAAGAGCTCGAGGACATACCATGGAACATTATCCTGCTATTCGGTGGTGCAATGAGTATTGGATTCTGTCTCTGGCAAACGGGTGCCGCTCAGTGGATGGCTATTGAATGGCTTGCAATGTTCGAGAAGGCACACTGGCTGGTTTTTGTTTTGAGTATAGCGTTTTTTGTCCTGATTTTGACCAACTTCATTATGAATGTTGCGGCTATTGCAATAGCTCTTCCTGTTTCCCTTGTTGTAGCAAAATACCTTGGCGTAGCACCTGAACCAATTCTATACGCTTCACTTGTAACAGCAGGTATGCCCTTCTTGCTCTTAATAGGTGCTGCACCAAATGCCATCGCGTATGAATCGAAACAGTTTACCACTGGAGAATTTTTCGGGTATGGTCTGATACCTAGTTTAGTCCTTATGGCTGTTCTGGCAGTTGCTCTCTTAATACTCTGGCCAATGCTGGGAATGCCGATTTTGATTAAATAAACAATGAAGCTGAAATAAACCTGAGTGTAAAACAACGGGAGGATAAATGGGATTTACGGATGTCCTGTGCAGGTTTTTCCCGAAGGTATATACTGAAGCCGATTTTGTAGAGAAGACTTACGGTATACTCAATAAAGCAGGTTTTAATGCTGACAACACAATTGCCTCTGCCAACGTATGTAGAGATGAGATTTCACAGACAATAGTCAACCTGATAAGAGAGAGATGGGGAGAGGCATTCAACCTCTCTGGCCTTGCAGGTATGTTCTTTGCCGGCAGAACAGCCCTGATAGCAGGGATGCATCATGCACCGATTGAAGCCGGCAGGGAACGTTATGTTTATTACGCCTTGCCTCACATAGCAATCGGTCCTGGTGGGGAAATAGGAGTCTGTAAACGTAAAGGCAGAGAAAAGGAAGGAAACGCATGCGGTGCCTTGAACGCCTTTCATAAAGAGATGACAGGAGGCAGGGTCAATCTCTCAATGGACAATGAAGACATTGAACAGAGCCTTCTTAAGATGCGTCTGTTAAGGGAGATACCCTATGGCCATGTTCCTGACCTTCTTGCGCTTACAAGGATAACACATAAGGTTATCCAGGCAGACCTTGCGAATGCGCTCGATAATATCGTGGATACAGAGAGGTGTGATTACGCTCTGATGACAGGCATACAGATCCATTGCCCTGATGATAACTATGTATGGCCTGCCTCTTCTTTTGCAGTTATAAACGGAGTGAGACAGGAAATTACATTTTAAAAATCTTATAAGTAGGTGTGACCCAACGGGTCATCCCTACTTATCAAAGGGAGAAACCTATGAAAACAATGCTGTTATTAGTGGACGATGAGGAGAGTTTTGTAGATATACTGGCAGAACGATTGAGGAATCGGGATTTTGATGTCAATACTGCCCTGAATGGGGAAGATGCCCTTCAAAAGATCAACGAATACAATGTTGATGTCGCTATCGTCGATGTTATGATGCCTGGTCTCAGTGGTATTGAAACCCTTAGAGAGATAAAGAGACTGAAACCACTTGTAGAGGTGCTAATGCTCACCGGTCATGCAACAGTAGAGACTGCCATAGAGGGTATGAAGCTTGGTGCATACGATTACCTGATGAAACCATGCGATATGGATCAACTCCTGGCAAAGATCGGAGAGGCAAAGGATAAAAAGAATAAGCACGAAGAAAAGATCAGGGAAGCAAAGATAAAAGAACTCTCTTCAAGGTTTGTTTAACCCTATAAGTTATTTTTGCCCTGCGAGGCAAATGAAAGCTGAATCCGACAAAAATCATCAATATTACCGTATCCTCACGAGAATGATTGTAGTGTTAATGATCAGTATCTCCATTATACCTCTCATCTCCATCGGGGGGATAACTATTTACTACTACAGTCAATCCTTAAAGAATAATGCCATAGTATACCTGGAAACCATCGTTAACAAGCATAAAATCCATATAGATACATTTCTGGAGGAAAAGCTGGCTGACATCCAGACACTTGTAGACTCAACTACTGTGGAGCAGCTCCTTAATGGTTCATTTTTAAGAGAAAGGCTTGAAATACTGCAAAATAGGTATGGGGATTTTGTTGACCTTGGGGTTATAGACAACAGGGGATACCAGCGTGCCTATGCCGGACCCTTTCAACTTGAATATGCAAGATATTCTGATGCGGATTGGTTCAAGAAGGCTATGACCAGGGATTACTTTATCAGCGATGTCTTCCTTGGCATTAGAGGGTTGCCCCACTTCATTATAGCGATAAAAACGAAGGATAATGAGGGGAGAATCTGGATTATAAGGACTACTATAGATATAGAAAAATTCACTTCACGGGTTGAAAACATTAAAATAGGCAAGACCGGCCATGCCTTTATTTTGAATCTCAGCGGAGAGTTTCAAACGAATCCAAAATTTAAGGATAGGGAAGACATTCATTTTGTATATTCTATCCTTAAGAAAACATTCCCTGGAGCTAGTGGTGTTTCAGTCGTTGAAACCGAAAAGGAAAAGAGAAAGAAGGTAATCTACGCTATTTCATTTCTCAAGAATAGAGAATGGATGCTGGTCTGTAAACAGGACTCGGCAGACGCCTTTTCATCCCTCTACCACGTGAGGAAATTGGTTATATATATCTCTTTTGTAAGCTTCTTTTCAGTCCTGTTGATAAGCTTTCTCCTTACAAAAAAAATAGTGGGACGTATAGAAAGGGCTGACATGGAAAAGGTAAAGATGCGTGAACAGGTCGTAGAGGCAGGTAAACTCGCATCAATAGGGGAGCTAGCAGCAGGCATCGCTCATGAGGTGAACAATCCCGTGGCTATCATGGTGGAAGAAGCGGGGTGGATGGAGGATTTGTTGGAAGAGGGAGAACTCCAAAGCAGCGATACACTTTATGAGTTCAGGCGTGCCTTAAAACAGATAAGGGCACAGGGAATCCGCTGCAAGCAGATTACACATAAATTGCTGAGTTTTGCACGTAAAACCGATTCAAAGCTTTATAACTTAAATTTGAATGAGTTGATTGAAGAAGTAGTAGGACTTTCCCAAAGGACAGCAAGGTATAGAAGTATAAAGATAGAAACTAAACTCAGTCCGGATATTCCCCCAATTACTGCATCACCATCAGAGGTTCAGCAGGTTCTTCTCAATCTGATAAACAACGCTATCGATGCTATCGGTAAAGATGGGGGGGTAGTTAGTATAATGACCCACGTGGATGATGGTTTTGTGGTTATTGATGTGTCTGATACTGGGCGTGGTATCCCTCAAGCTGATATTCAGAGGATTTTTGACCCGTTTTTTACTACAAAGCCGGTGGGTAAAGGTACAGGGCTTGGATTATCCATCTGTTATGGGATTATCGATAGAATGGGTGGGAGGATCAGTGTCAATAGCGCCCCAGGAAAGGGTACAACCTTTCACGTACGGCTTCCCATCGGGACAGAGAGAAAAGAGGTTTGAAAAAATAGAAAGTGCCGAGTATGGAGTTGGAACTCGGACATCAAAGGAGGGCTATGATAATGACAAATATAATGCTGGTTGACGATGAGGAGCCGTTTGTGGAAACCATGATCAAACGCCTGACTAAAAAGGGTTTCACGGTTATTGGTGCATTCAGCGGGTATGAGGCGCTTAAAACGCTCGCATCTAACAGGACGATAGATATTGTTATCCTGGATGTCAAGATGCCGGGCATGGATGGTATAGAGACTCTTAAGGAGATCAAAAGCAAATTCCCTCTGGTAGAGGTTATAATGCTTACAGGTCACGCTACTGTGGAGTCAGCCATCGAAGGAATGAAGCTTGGGGCATTTGATTACCTGATGAAGCCTTCTGACATGGAACAACTTTTAGCCAAGATTGAACAGGCAAAGGATAAGAAGTATAAGCATGAAGAGAAGATCAGAGAGGCGAGGATAAAAGAACTCTCTTATAGATTTCAATAAAAATGAAGTCGTAAAAAGTAAAAAATCAGATGGCACAGTAGTCCGTTAGAGGCGGACCAGATGCAAGGCGCGCAAATCCTAAGGAATGAGGCGTACTTACGTGTACGCTGCAATGACTGAGGATGCAGCGGAATCCGCATCAGGCGGACAGATGGACTTTTTACGAAGCCGTCAATAAAGACTGCCAAAAACGATGAAAACAGGGATAAATCAAACAGAGAGTATTAATCTGCTTTTAGTGGACGATGAAGAGGGCTACGTTAGTGTTTTGTCCAAAAGACTGTCAAGGAGAAATATTCATGCAACTGTTGCTCTCAGCGGTACGGAAGCCATTCAGGCTCTCAGGAAACAGGATTTCGATGTAGCCGTTTTAGATCTGAAGATGGAGGATATGGATGGTATTGAGGTTTTAAAGATCTTCAAAAAAGTATATCCTCATATGGAGGTTATCATGCTTACGGGCCACGGTTCCGAGCAGGCTGCCAGGGATGGTTTGTCCCTCGGGGCATTTGCCTATCTTACCAAACCCTGCGACCTGGATGATCTTCTTAATAAGATCAGGCAGGCAGCTAGAAGAAAAGGAGGTGGCACGGTTGGATGAATTCAGCGTCCTTCTGGTAGATGACGAAAGAGAATTTTTAGAGACTTTAATGAAAAGGCTGAAAAAGCGAAATTTAAAGGTAACAGGTGTGGGCAGCGGTGAAGATGCCCTCAAGGTCCTGAAGGAGACGCCACCAGATGTGGTGGTACTGGATGTAAGAATGGATGGTATGGATGGCATACAGACGTTGCGGGAAATCAAAAAGGTGAGACCCCTCGTGGAGGTGATTATGCTTACAGGACATGCAAATATGGAAGTCGCCGTTGAGGGAATGGAGGTAGGGGCATTTGATTATCTGATGAAACCAATGGATATTGATGAATTGTTATATAAACTCGAAGATGCCTATAAGAGAAAAACGATTCAGGAGCAAAAGATAAAACACCTGGAAGAGGAAAAAAAATTGGAAGGGGTTTGAGATGAAAAGACGACTATATGCAAACCTCAGGAGGAAGATCATCTTCATCACCCTGACAGTTGCTTTTATACCCCTCATCTTTCTCAGTGTGATTATTTATTACCAGTTCGCCCAGGTGTTCAGAAATAAAATTGAGGAACAGATTGAATATCGTGCCAGGGCACAGGGTAACGCTATAGAGCTTTTCTTAAAGGAACGCACTGCCATTCTACTTGCCATGGCAGACACATATACCTTTGATTATTTAGCAGCTAGGGGTAAATTAGAGAGGATTTTTCAGATAATGAACCATCGGGTCGGTGGTTTCATTGATCTTGGTTTGATTGACAGTGCCGGAAAACATGTCGCCTATGTAGGCCCTTACAACCTTATCGGTCTGAACTATTATCAGCAACCGTGGTTCGGTGAAGTTGAAAGTAAGGGTGTTTACGTCAGCGATGTCTTCACGGGCTACAGGCGAATACCCCATTTTATCATCGCTGTCCGACGCCAGGAAAACAACAGGATCTGGATACTCAGGGCAACAATAGACTCTGATGTTTTTGAGGGTCTTGTCCGGGCAGCACAGGTAGGAAAAACGGGAGATGCCTTTATTATCAACAGAGAGGGTTTCCATCAAACGCACCTGCGTTTTGGTGGTGAGATTCTTTCTAAATCAAATCTTAATCCCACTATCTTCGGAGAGGGGACAACGGCATTAGAAAAGGTAAACAGTGAGGGGAGAAAGGTGCTCTATGCCGGAAGGTGGTTGAAAAAAAACAGCTGGCTTTTGGTGATCAGTCAGGATGCGTCGGAAGAGATGACGAAACTGTTTAAAACGAAAAGGATAGAGATCATTATCGTTGTCTCAGGTTGCTTGCTGATCATCCTGACAACTATCTTTACAACCCGTCTGACCGTCAGACACCTGGAAACGGCTGACCGGAAGATGAATGAACTTAATGCGCAACTCGTCCATGCAGACAAACTGGCAGCCCTTGGTAAGATGGCGGCCGGCGTTGCCCATGAAATCAACAACCCCCTTGCCGTTATTGCCGAAAAAACCGGATGGATGGAGGATCTCCTGACGGAAGAGGAATTTCAGAAGAGTCAGCACTTTGAGGAGTATAAAAAATCACTGAGGAAGATAGAGGAACACGTGGAGAGGGCGAGAAAGGTAACCCACGGGATGCTTGGATTTGCTCGGAGGATGGAGCCTCATCTGGAGGATGTGGACATAAACGAAATCCTGAATGAGACGATAACCTTTCTGGAGAGTTATGCCCGGACAAATAACATTACGATAGAGAAAGAGCTGGAGACTGATCTTCCCATCATTGCCAGTGACCGAGCCCAGCTCCAGCAGGTGTTTCTGAACCTGATAACCAATGCTATAGATGAGATAGGTAAGGATGGGCTGGTTTGTGTAAGCAGCCGGAGGATCAATTCCGAGATAGCCGTCAGCGTGAGAGACAATGGGCAGGGGATCCCCAAAGAGTATCAGGCAAGAGTTTTTGAACCCTTTTTCACCACCAAACAGGGAGGTAAGGGGACGGGGCTTGGTTTGTCGATTACTCATAATATCGTCCAGAATATGGGAGGGACAATCACCCTCGAGAGCGAGAAAGAGAAAGGGACAACATTCACCGTAAGGTTACCAATTGTTGTTCCGGAGAAGAAGTAAAAAGATAAAAAGTGATTCAGGGGGCCAAGGATTCGAGTGAAATTATAAAAACAACTTCATAGGTCGCATAAAAAATGGGGGTTACAATGGATACCTTCCAGGTTTTGATTGTAGATGATGAGACAGATTTTTTAGAAACAATCGTCAACCGTTTGCAGAAAAGGAAAATTGATGCAACAGGTGTTCCAACTGGAGAGGCAGCCCTCGAACTGATGAAGGGAAAGTCCTTTGATGTTATTTTGCTGGACATCAAAATGCCGGGCGGTATGGATGGTATCGAGGTCTTAAGAGAAATCAAAAAAACACAGCCTTTGACTGAGGTGATTCTCCTTACCGGACATGCCTCAGTGGAGACAAGCATCGAGGGATTGAAGATGGGTGCCTTTGATTACCTGATAAAACCGGTAAAATTTGATGAGGTTCTGGAGAAATTGGCATCTGCCTTTGAAAAGAAGAATACTCAGGAACAAAAGATTCGCAGTGCAAAGATACAGGAATTAGTCCGTTTAAAATAAGGGATTCAAGAAGTCAAGGAGGCAACGATATTAATTCTAGATGATCAGGAGGGGTTTTATGAAAGTACTGGTAGCGACAGACGGTTCAGAAAATTCCATGAAGGCAGTCAGAAGGGCACTTGAACTGGCAGAAAAAGAAGAGGCAGAGATTACCCTGATGTCAGTTGCCTATTTTGGGAAGGGCGACTTTGATGACATGCCGCCCAGAATCCAGGAGAAACTGGAGAGACAGGCCAGGAATGCCCTCGAGAGGGCAAAGATTATTTTCGAAGAAAGGGGGATCAAGGTTCAGACCATTCTGGAGACAGGTGTTGTGCCGGCCAACAATATTATAGGGAGGGCGAAAGATGATGGATTTGACCTCATCCTTATGGGAAGTACAGGCATCACCGGTCTCGAAAGGGTTTTGATGGGGAGCACAGCGGCCAAGGTGGTGGGGCACGCCCCATGCAGTGTAAGTGTAATTCGATGAATTCAGGAGGTAAAAGAGATGTGTAAGTTGTGGACAAAACTGACAGGTGTAATGGTCATGGCATCGTTCGTTGTATCGGATATTGCCTTGGCTGCTGGAGAAAAGGCTTCCCCCCTCGTCATTGTGGCTGATACCCGCAGATTGACGGGATGGGAAGCATGGTTTGCCAATCTCTATAATGAAAGTCATGTATATTTTACTCTGCTCACTGTGATAACCATCCCTGTTGTAGGTGTGATTCTTGGTCTTATCGCGGACCTGGTTATGAGCCATATAGGCATTGACCTGAAATCGAGGGAATTAGCTGAGCACTAAAATTATGAGGATTCAAGGGGTTAAGGAAAATGCTTAAGGCACTGATAAAATCCTTAGAAAACCCGCCAAAGGCGGGAACCCTAGAATCCTTGAGTCCTTTTTATAAACTGGGGAGGTAGTGTATGGACTGGTTGTATGTTTTAATGCCCATTTCGGGGGTTACAGTATTCTGGCCTGGTCTGGTTATCCTTGGAGTAGGAGTCGGAATAATTGGTGGTTTCTTTGGCATGGGTGGCGCCTGGATGGTTACACCGGGGCTTAACATCCTTGGTTTTCCCATGGCTTTTGCGATCGGGACAGATATCGCCCACATGGCGGGAAAGTCCCTAATTTCTACCATGCGGCATGGCAGGTTCGGAAATGTAGACTACCGGCTGGGGTTTATTATGCTTATCGGCACCGTGGTCGGGTTTGAGGTAGGTGCACAGATGATTATGTGGCTGGAACGCCTCGGTAAAGTAGAATTGTATGTCCGCTGGATGTATGTTGTACTCCTTATCCTCATCGCATGGATGATCTTTTCTGACGTGGTAAAGAAAAGAAAAAAGGAAAGGGAGGCAAGGGCAGCAGGTATGGATGTGGAGAAACTGGCCACAGGTATTGAATGGCACAAGACCCTCCACAAGATCAAGATCCCTCCTGTGATACATTTTAAAGCGGCAGGATTTTACTGCTCTGCATGGTTACCCATCTTTGTCAGCTTTCTTACCGGCTGGCTGGCAGGTATCCTTGGTATCGGCGGGGGGCTCATTCGTATGCCGGCACTTATCTATTTTATCGGTTGTCCAACACACATAGCTGTGGGGACAGACCTCTTTGAGGTTATGATATCAGGTCTTTACGGAGCTGCCACATATACTTATAAGGGCAGGACAGAGCTCCTTGCGGCCCTTATAATGCTGGTAGGCGCTGCTGTGGGAGCACAGATTGGAACAGTGGCAACCAAATATATTAAAGGGTATGGAATTCGTATCGCCTTCGGGGTTGCCGTTATCGGTTGTTGTATTTCCATCATCATGAAACTCATTCCAAGGTATATAGCCGGGACTAAAGTAGCTATGGATATTACCTCAACCGTTCTCATCCTTGGGCTTGTGGGTGCCCTGTCTCTCTATATTTTTATCAAAATGTTACAGGGTGCAAGGGAAGAGATCGCCGTGAGGAAAGGGAAGACCTAGCATGAGGAGGTATGTAATGATAAAGAAACTTAGCCTGTTTACAATACTAACTGTCTTGTCTTCTGTTTTTATTTTCGCCTGCGGGGAATTGGGTAAGGTAGACCAGGGCAGGGTTATCGAATTTGATAAAGAGAAAGGTACGGTCACTATTGTCAGGGATAAGAAGGCCAACTCTAAGAACCCTGACTACAGTTATCTGCCACCTGTTATTTATGAGATACCAAAGGATCCGAAGGAAATGGGGCAAGAACCGAAGACAGGGAAACGGATGAAGCTCGATACCGGGAACAGCCAGATAGTCATATTTGATATGGCCACACAGAACTTCAAGACGATAACTTATAAGCTGGTCGAGCAGAAAGAAAATATAGGAAAAGAGGACCCATTGGTCTATGATAGGGCGGCAGATAAACCCAAGAATTTTCCCGTGATAGACAGAGAAAAGAAGACCATTACCATCTATTCAAAGAGACAAAAGGTTCTCACCACCCTCTCTCTGCCTACTGAATACTTTACTCTTCCGGATAATACCTGGGATAGCGGTGATGAAGTCCGTATCTACTATAAGGAAGAGGGAAAAGCCAGGAGGTTTATGAACGTCAGCAAGACCGACATTTTTAAGAAATAACTATACGAGAGCTTTGAAAATTTATACAAACTGTCATTGCGAGGAGCGAGTAAGCCAAAGCTATATAGATTTCTCCTTCCAGTCGAAATGACAAAGTGCTTATTTATTCAAAGGTCTTTATACAGCATTTATGGATCGGGGACAGAGAGGGACAACGCCCGCCGTGGCACCTTGAAAAGGGAATAGAGCAGCAGGGATGGACGTAGAGAAAGTCAGGCAGTGGAGAAGCATCACGGAAAAGGTTGCCGCTGTTTTATGTATTGTTCTGAGTCTGTTAATTATTGATGCCTTGATTGCCGGATTCAGGCAACCGATAAATGTATTTGATCTTCTCCCCGGAACATCTGTAGAAATCAACGGAGTACTGGTGGAAAAAGTCCAGAGTGTCCAGGAACTAACCTACAGGAGCAGTTCAAGTCTAATCCAGCTTTCCATCGATTCCATCCAGAGAGGTTTCTGGTTCGGGCAGAACATGTGGCAGGGGAGGCTGACAACCAGTCCCGGTATCAGACAGGGAGACTATAAGTTGGTTGTGGGTATTAAGGGAAAGAAGATCCAAAAGCCACCCCCTGTTTTTCTGATAAGGGTTCATAAAGATTATATGGGCTACCGCCAAAGCTTCAAGTCTCTCATGAAACGATACTTTAATATCTCTCCATGGGCTGCGGTTGTTTCTCTTGCCCCATTGGTTGTTGTGTTATTCGGGTGTATATTTCTTTTCTCCCGGAAGATTGAACATCTCATGGCTGAGCAGGGAAAGGCAGAGGTATATAAGGTAATAAAGGGTGATGGGGGATACGAGATCGCCTTTAGTCTAGGTACCAAGCATGGTATCCAGGCCAATACCTGTCTTAATCTCCTTAATGAAAAGGGAAAACCTGTAGGAACGGTGGTGGTTCACAAGGTCTCTGAAACTGACTCGCTGGCAACGGCGGAATATGGTTGCAAAGTTAAACCGGGTTATGTCGTTTCACTTCAAAAGCAAGAATGAAGATAATTTTTAAGTACTTGCAAAAAATTTGTATAGGAAGAGGAGGTTATTTAATGAGAAAATTGTATCAAATGCTTTTGATGGGCGCAAAGGCACATGCAAAGTGGGAGTATGAAGTCTCTATGAATATATTGACAAGCAAGAAGAGGCGATGGATACTGGGTTTGATGTTATTACCAATTATTTTAGGATCGATCGCCCTGGCATCTTCTGACCTCCCGCCAATCCTGGGCGGAAAGGAGGCTTATAGCCCTGCCTTCTATACTACATTCGTTTTTGTGGTTTCCATACTCATCGGTGTCTGTGCAGGGTTAATTACCGGTGCTATCGGGGCAGGCGGCGGTTTCATCATCACGCCTGCGCTCATGAGTGCCGGGATAAAAGGCATCCTTGCCGTGGGTACCGATCTCTTTCACATCTTCGCCAAGGCTATTATGGGAACGGTCGTTCATAAAAAACTGGGTAATGTCTCGACCGGCCTGGCTATCGCCTTTTTGGTCGGATCAGTCGTAGGGGTTACCGGTGGCGGGGTAATCAACAGGACACTTTATGAAAAAAACCCTGTCTTAAGTGACACCTTCATCAGTGTTGTTTATGTCCTCTTATTAGGGTTTTTAGGTACCTATGCCTTGATAGATTTTTTCCGACTCAGGAAGATGGAGGGAGAAGTTGGAGCTCATGTGGGAGAAAGTCCCCACGGTGCCGAGATGGCATCCGGGGAAAAAGGCCTTCCCGCCAGGTTGCAATCTGCCAGGATTCCTCCTTTTATTACCTTTGATCAGGACCTGACCCCTGGCGGCAAGAAGATTTCTGCGGTTTTTGTGGCTATCTGCGGGGCCATTGTCGGTTTCGCTGCGGCAATAATGGGGGTAGGCGGAGGCTTTCTGACCTTTCCCATGTTTGTTTACATCCTCGGTGTTTCTTCTTTTACTACAGTTGGGACAGATATTCTGCAGATCATATTTACCGCCGGCTACGCCGCCATTGTACAATACGCTGTCTACGGCTTCGTTTTCTATACCCTGGCCATGGGAATGCTCCTCGGCTCCCTGGTGGGGATTCAGCTCGGAGCACTCACCACCACGGTTGTCAAAGGAATCTATATCAGGGCTTTTTATGCCGTAGCCGTTATAGCCGGTTTTGTCAACAGGCTGTTTGCCCTGCCCGGTAAACTCAGGGAGATGGAAATCATTGACATCTCCAAGGCTATGGCAGCAACTCTGACCACTATCGGTAACTGGCTCTTTTTTATTGCCGTGGGGATCTTCGCGATCTGGGTAATCGGAAAGTTTTTCAGCAACATTAAGGTCTTGAGAGGGGAGGTATAGGACAATGATAGTGGCAAATAAAAGGGAATTCAGAAAAGGTCTTCTTCTAACTGTCAGTTTTTTTATTGTCCTGGGAATAATGTTTAGCCCTGTGTTTGGTGGAGGGCAGAATGCCTTCCAGGCTGCAGATCGGCTTTTCAACTCCATTGCCAAGGGATCAACGTACTACATCCCCAAAGTTCTAAAAGAAAACGAGGAGTATAAAGGTCGCCGCGTTGATGCTGCTATCAAACTTGATAACGAAGAGACGGTAAAGAAGGTAGTGCAACTCTTCTCCGCAGCGGGTGCCTCGGTGAGCATGTCGGACAGTGGATCAACTCTGCTTAAGGTAAATGGTGACCTTGGCAGGATTTTAGAGGTGGCGATCAGGAATGCCGATGTTGTATTCCATAATCGAGGCGAAGAGATTGCCCAGAAATACGGCTTTCCTCAAAAAGAGGTGTTGTTTGTCTGGCATAAAGGATTCAAGGCACTGAACAAGGCACTGACAAAACAGGAGAAATTCAACGATGCAACCTGGGTAGAAGAGGTGATGAAGAGAGCCATCGAGGTAGCATACAACTTCTATAAAATCGAACCGAGATCGGCATCTTCCAGTGTCGGTATCTTAAGCGTTTCGCTAGGCTTTTATGTCCTGTATACCCTGTGGTGGGGTTATGCAATCCTCTTCCTTTTTGAAGGTCTTGGACTGGAGATGAAAGCAGGTCATAAAAAAGAGGTGTAAATTTTTTTGTGCTTCCTTTCCTGAAAAAGATTTTTTTTAGGGTAGTACCCCCACGGAAACAACGTTTTGTCTTTAACGTTGAGGAACTTCGTTCCACCTTCAAGGCACGTTACCATAGTTTCAAGCTCCTTCTCAACGCCAATAACAAGGCACTGGAGATAATGGCTGATATAGAACAGTTCCTTGGGGGGGAGCGCCCTTTTGGCATGTCCTTTATAAGGACAAACTGTACAGCTTTATCTGTCAACGTCTTCCGTATCATCCAGAATCTTAATGAACTCGCCCCTGATAAGTATCTGGAATTGTACAACAGATTCAGGGATATTGAGGGGTCCATCAATCAGATACTTTCCAGGAGAAGACTGCCAAAAGGGGATAGGCTTGTTATTTCACTTCGGGAAATCAATACGGAGATGGCAGATGAGGTAGGAAACAAGATGGCCGGACTGGGGGAGGTAAAAAACCGTCTTCATCTTCCTACACCGGAAGGCTTTGTGATCACAGCCCTTGCCTATCAGAGGTTTTTCATCCATAACGACCTTCAGACAGAGATTGACCGTCGCCTTCAGTCTTCCAGCACGGAGCAGATCGATCATCTATATGCCCTCAGCGCTGACATCCAGCAACTTATCATACGGTCAACTATCCCTCCCGACCTTGAACAGGCAATCATGGGGGCTTACAGAGACATGGAGCAGCAGATCAGGGATGGGATAACGGTATCTCTGCGAAGCAGTGCCCTAGCAGAGGATTCTGCTGGAACATCTTTTGCCGGACAGTATCGTTCCGAACTGAACGTGAGCGCCGAAAATATCATGCAGGCATACAAAGAAGTCGTAGCAAGCAAATACAGTCTGCAAGCTATGGCTTACAGATTGAACAGAGGAATACGCGATGAAGATATTGACATGTGTGTGGGTTGTATGGTTATGATTGATGCGCTGTCTGGCGGAGTCACCTACTCCCGTAATCCGCTGGATATGAGAGATGGTTCGATTTTCATAAACTCAGTCTGGGGGCTTCCAAAATCCGTGGTTGACGGCAGCGGGGCATCTGACCTGTTTGTTGTCTCAAGGAACAACATGGCTGTGGTAAAAAAAGAGATCAGGAACAAGGAATACAGGTTTGTCTGTTACCCTGAAGAAGGGGTATGCCGTCTGGATCTTGCGGGAGATAAAGCCTCTTCCCCTTCCCTTACGGATGACCATGTTCTTGAGCTTGCCCGGATCGCGATGAAAATAGAAGAATACTATGGTTTCCCTCAGGACATTGAGTGGGGTATCTCCCATGATGGTTCCATATATATCCTGCAATCCAGGCCGCTTAAACAGTTTGATACAGAAGGAATGAATTCTGGAAAAACAGAGGAACCATTAGAGGCAGGATCTGTAATCATCGCAGGGGGGATAACAGCCTCTGCTGGTGTAGCTTCGGGTCCCGTTTTTGTACTGAAGAAGGATATGGACGCCCTCCAATTCCCTGAAGGGGCTGTCATGGTTACTCCTCGGCCTCTGCCCAGATGGGCTGCTTTACTGAGTCGTGCCAAAGCGGTAGTTACCGAGGAGGGAAGTTTTGCCGGCCATCTGGCAACCGTGGCAAGGGAATTTAATGTCCCGGCATTGTTTGGTATCCCTGGGGCAACCGATAAACTGAGGAATGGCGATCTGATAACGATAGATGCAGAGGGACGGAAAATCTATAAGGGCTCTATTGAATCCCTGTTAATACAGTCGAAGTATAAAAAAAGGTTTATGGAAGGCAGTCCTGTTTATGGTATACTCAAAGAGGTGAGCCGGCATATCGTTCCCTTAAACCTTCTCGATCCGGATGCCCCGGATTTCAAACCGCAAAAGTGCCAGACCCTCCATGATATTACCCGCTTTTCACATGAAAAGGCGGTTTGGGAGATGTTCAGCTTCGGCAAGGAACATCATTTTTCAGAGCGTGCCAGCAAACAACTACTAACTGACGTACCCATGCAGTTCTGGGTCATTGATTTAGACGACGGTTTCAGGGATGAAACAAAGGGAAAGCATGTTAAACTGGAAAACATCTCATCTGTCCCCATGCTCGCCCTATGGGAGGGAATTACCGCCATACCATGGCGGGGACCACCGCCGGTTAATGCAAAGGGATTTATGTCAATTCTACATCAGGCGACTACCAATCCTGCACTTGATCCATCCACCCGTTCTTCGTATGCAATCCGGAATTATTTTATGATCTCAAAGAATTTTTGCAGTCTCCATTCAAGGTTTGGCTTCCATTTCTCCATTGTGGAGGCTTTGGTTAGTGAAAGAGCCATTGAAAATTATATCAGTTTCCAGTTCAAGGGGGGAGCTGCTGACTATAAGAGAAGGGTCAGGCGGGCACTTTTTGTCGGCCATATCCTTGAGGAATTTGGTTTTCGTATAGAGGCCAAGGAAGATGCAATTTTTTCCCGCGTGGAGGGACAAGAAGAATACTTTATGAAAGAGAGACTCAGAATCATAGGTTACCTGATCATACACACCCGTCAGTTAGACATGATTATGCTGGACGATGCCTCCATAAGCAGCCAGAGGGAAAAGATCATGAATGACCTATATTCCATTATCAAGGATTTAAGTGGGTAAGGAGTCGAGGATTCGAGTGAAAAGAAGAAAAATACAGTCTGACGTCACAGATAAAGAAGGTACAGAAAGATATAGCAGAGGTGGAAAGGATCCGCCAGAGACGGACTTATAAAATCATTGGAAAACAAACCCTTGAACCCTTGAATCCTTTTTTGCAACTAAATGGGAGAAGAACCATACAGAAAGATTTAGATATGGAAACTATCCGTTTGTTACTGGTAGATGATGAAGAAGATTTCAGAACGACTCTGGCCAGCAGGTTAAAAAAAAGAAATGTAGATGTTGCTGATGTTGGCAGCGGTAACGAGGCAATAGAACTGATCAGAGAAAGGTCTTTCGATGTTGCCGTTCTTGACATCAAGATGCCCGGGATGGATGGCATAGAAACCCTGAGGCAGATCAAGAAGATCGCTCCGCTTGTAGAGGTTATCCTGCTGACCGGACATGGTTCTGTGGAAGCAGGTATTGAGGGTATGAGATTGGGAGCATATGACTATGTGGTTAAGCCCTGCAATGTTAAGGATCTCTTGGTCAAGGTAGAGGATGCCTACATAAGGAAACTGCTCGAAGAGGCACAACAGCGGGCTTAAGCCCGCTGTTGCAGGAAGGGGTAGAGATGCCTACCTACGGAAACTATTTGAGGAAACTCAACAGCAGGCTCAACAGTGGGATCAACAGCGGGCTTAAGCCCGCTGTTTTTAACCTTTTTAGAAGAAAAAAACCAAACAAGGACACCTTCTCTCCTGATACCCTGTCCAATCTCTTTCGATTTAAATATTCCTGTTTCAAGATGTTGCTGGACTCAAATGCCAAATTTTTGACGGTAATAAGCGATATAGAGGAGAGACTCCAGGGACAGGAGATCTTCGGTATGTCGTATGTAAGATCCCGGGCTGACCAGGCTGTTTTTCATACCCTTCGTATGGTTAAAAACCTGGATGACCTCTCGGGTCACCGTTATACCCTGCTTTTTGATATCCTCGAAAAGATTAACCTGAAAATCAAAGAGGTTTTGGGCAAGAGAAAGGAGATTCCACCGACAGAATTGATTTTACCTTACGTTCAGATTAATGCGGAGATGGTGGACTGGGTGGGGGGGAAAAATGCCAACCTGGGTGAGATACATAACAGGGTGCATCTTCCCATACCCAGAGGGTTTGCTATCACGACACGGGCATTCGAGTCTTTTATGGTATCCAACGAACTCTTTGATGAGATCAGCAAAAAAAAGGTGGAAATTGACCCTGATAATCCGGAAACCATTAATACTACCAGTGAGGATATCCAGCAGTTAATTACCTCAGCCCGGGTTCCTGCTGAACTGGAAGATGCCATCCTCCTGGCATATGCAAAACTTTCTGAAGACTGCGGAATAAGAGTATCCATGCGTAGCAGCGCGATCGGAGAGGACAGTGAGCTTTCCTACGCTGGCCAATACTTATCCAAACTAAACGTACCCTCGGAGCAAATCATTCAAGCATATAAGGAAATCGTAGCCAGTCTCTATTCTCCTCGGGCGATTGCCTATCGCCTCAACAAAGGGATAAGGGACGAAGATGTCGCCATGAGTGTCGCCTGCCTTGAAATGGTAGAATCTGCAGCCAGCGGCGTAATGTATTCGCGAAATCCATTAAACTTGTTTGAAGAGAATACAATCATTACAGCGGTATGGGGGCTGGGTCCCTATGCCGTGGATGGGGTTATCACACCGGACAATTACACGGTAGACAAAAACCGACAAACAATAGCAGCCGAGATCTCCCACAAGACAGTTAAGTTGGTCAGTAAGCCCGATGGGGGTTTGATGGAAGTTCCTGTGGAAGATAAGTTTCAGGATAAACCTTGCCTATCACAGGAAGAGATTGATATTCTTGCCGCCTACGCCCTCAAACTTGAGGAACACTATGGGTCCCCCCAGGATATCGAGTGGGCCCTCGACAGGTACGGACGTCTCTTTATCCTGCAAAGCCGCCCCCTCCGCGTAGAAGACTATGGAAAAGGCTATCCCCTCACCCCTGTCTTGACAGCATACCCCCTCCTAATCGAAAAAGGGGGAACAGCCTCTGCAGGGGTAGGTTTCGGACCGGCATTTCATGTAGCTTCAGATCAAGATCTGTTGAATTTCCCTGATGGGGCGGTTCTGGTGGCCAGGCACTCATCCCCGAAGTTTGTTATGGTCATGAACAAAACCAGGGCGATCATCACCGATCTGGGAAATATAGCAGGACATATGGCATCTCTTGCAAGGGAGTTCTCGGTGCCTGCCATCGTGAATGCCAGGGTAGCCACAGCCACTATCCCCACCGGTATGGAAGTCACCGTGGATGCCTATTCAGGAAGGGTATATCAGGGAATAGTCCCTGAATTAGAGTCCTTCCAGAATGCCTGTGAATGCCCCATGAAGGATACACCGGTATACAGGGTTCTGAGGGGGGTCAGTGATTGGATTATACCTTTGCATCTTCTGGACCCCAAGTCACCCAACTTCACTCCCTCATTTTGTCAGTCCCTTCACGATATCAGCCGGATGGTACATGAATTCTCATATACTGAGATGTTTCAACTCAGCGATTTTGTGTCTGACAAAAAGGGAGTAGCTTTTAAATTAAAGGACTTCGTTCCGCTCGACCTGTATGTTATTGATTTGGGAGGTGGTCTAACGGAAACCAACGTGCATCTCAAAAGTGTACCTCCTGATAAGATTGCTTCGATTCCCTTCAATGCCCTCCTTAGAGGAATAATGCATGAAGATTTTCAGAAAAGTCAATTACGCCCTGTGGAGTTTAAAGGCTTTTTATCTGTTATGAGAGAGCAGATGCTCTCCCCTCCTTCTAAAGCAGAAAGGTTCGGTGATCGCAGCTATGCCATTATTTCTGACAAATATCTAAATTTTAGCTCCCGCGTGGGCTACCATTACAGCATACTGGATTCCTACTGTAGTCCGACACCTAGCATGAATTATATAACATTCTCTTTCAAGGGTGGTGCTGCCGACGATATCCGCAGAAACAGACGTGTCCGGGCTATTGCTATAATCTTTCAATCACTTGATTTTACAGTTGAGGTCACCGGAGACCGGGTAGACGCCCGTTACCAAAAACACGAGATGTCTCTTATTGAAGATAAACTGGACGTGATTGGACGACTGCTCCAGTTCACCCGCCAGATGGATATGTTGATGAATAATGAAGCCAGTGTTGAGGCATTGGCAAAGAATTTTCTGATAGGAAATTACAACTTGAGAAACACTGTAACTGCTTAGGAATCAGGAGGGTGAAAATGACTCAAGAAAAACGCCCTGGAATTAACAAAAAGGTTGTTCTCATTGTCTGCCTGAGTGCTACTGCCTTTCTGACAGCCGGTATCGCTCTGGGGCTCTGGTCGGGCAGGGAGATGAGAGAAGTAGTGGGGAAACAGTTCAATGAAGAACAACTGGTTATTGCCCGCAATATCTCCAATTTGATCGGAAAGGAGATGGAGTTTTTAAAAAAAGAGCTTGTTCTCCTTGGTAAGGATATCTCTGATGGTCATCCAACCCCTTACAGGCAGTATGAAACTATCCAGAAGAGTCTTTCCCGTGTCTTAGAGGGTGGCGTTTGGAGAATTGATGTTGTGGACCTGGACAACAAAAAGACCCAAATATATACACCTCATAGACATTGGACATTAAATCAGGCATCCGACCAGGGACTGAATAATGGGCAGCAACCGAATACTGGAAAGAATAAAGGGGTCTGGGTTTCCCCTCCCCGGACTGACTCTTCCGGGATAGGTTTGCAATTGGCTGTACCCCTGGCAGACGCTTATAAAAGACTGCTTCTTTTTCATGTCAATGTCTCATGGTTCCTGACCCCCTTTTTGAAAAATGTGCGCTCCGGAAAGACAGGATATGCCTGGATTATTGATAACAACGGGATTTTCCTCTTTCATCCCGAGACAAAGTTTGTAGGCAAGGATGCCTTCAAGGTTCGTAAAGAGCGGGATGCAAGTATTTACTACGGAAAGATCAACTTTATTCAGAAAGAAAGGATGCTCAAAGGTCTGGAGGGCATAGGCTGGTATGTTTCCGGTTGGCATCGGGGAATTACCGGAGAGATAAAGAAACTGATTGCTTACTCCCCCGTAATTATTTCAGATAATCCGCCTCAAAACTGGTATGTAGCCGTAGTAGCACCCATAACAGAGGTTGAAGAGGCAATTTATTCAGGCTATCTGCGGCACTTTCTGTTGCAGGGAATAATCATTGTGGCAATTGTACTGGGTGCTGTCACGATCCTGTTTTTTGAAATACGCTGGTCTCGCACCCTGGAGCAGGAGGTTAACAATCAAACCTGGGAACTCAAAAGGTCAGAAGAAAAATACCGTTCTCTGGTAGAAAGCGCCGAGGACTTTATCTTTACGGTAGATTCTGAAGGCCATTTTCAGTCCATGAACAGCTTTACTGCCAATTTCTTCGGGGGCTGCCCTGAAGATTTCCTGGGCAGGAAGCTTTCTGTCCTATTTTCTGAGGAAATTGCTGAAAGGCAGCTTAAATTGATAAGACTGGTCTATAGATTCGAGAAGAGCGTTCGTGATGACTTCATGTTAACATTGGGAGAACACCAGACATGGATCAGTGCCAATTTCATGCCCTTAAAGAATGAAGAAGGCAAGGTATCTTCTGTCTTATGTATTGCCAGGGATATTACAGAAAATAAACAATTGGAAAGGCAGCTCATCAATACCGAAAAATTGGCATCTATGGGTACATTAGCGGCTGGCGTTGCCCATGAAATCAATAACCCTCTGGGGGTTATATTGGGCTTCTCCGATCTTTTGCTTGAAAAGACAGATGAGAACAGTCAGGAATATGAAGACCTGAAAACCATAGAAAGACAGGGGCTCCATTGCAAACAGGTTGTAGAAAATCTCTTAAGCTTTGCCCGCCAGGGAGAAGGGGACGCTGAGTACTCTGATTTGAACCACAGTATTGAAGATATAATCAAGGTTGTGAAGCACACCCTTGATATGAACAATATTGAACTGGTTCTGGATTTAGATAAAAACATACCCCAGGTTAAAGGCGATCCCCGACAGTTACAGCAGGTGTTTTTGAATCTGATCAACAATGCCGCAGCAGCCATGAATGGAAGGGGTATGTTAAATATCCGGACATCCATGGAAAAAGGCAGTCGAAAAGCCATAGTTCAGTTCCAGGATGACGGTGTCGGGATTAACGAAAAAGATATAGACCATATCTTTGACCCCTTCTTTACTACCAAACCCGAAGGGGAAGGGACCGGACTGGGTTTATTCGTAAGCTATGGTATTATAACCAAATATGGAGGAACGATAAATTGTCTCAGCCATACTGCTGATTCATCAGGCAAACCAAGAGGAACCGTCTTTACCATAAAGCTGCCCATAAAGACTCAGGAGGTATAATGTCAGGAAGGATACTGGTAGTTGATGATGAGAAAGACATGCTGGTTCTTTTAAAGAGAATCATTTCAGAGAAGACAGACCATCAATTGGTTACAGAGTCTGATCCGGTGACGGCACTGGAGTTGTTTAAGAAACAGCCTTTTGATCTGGTAATAGTCGATTTAAAGATGCCCGGGATGGATGGCATCAAACTCCTTGAAGAAGTTAAAAAAATAAACCCAAATGTTTTGGTGGTCATCATGACCGCCTATGGCACTATTGAAACCGCAGTAGAGGCGGTCCAGAAAGGCGCCCATGACTATATAACCAAGCCATTTCGAAAAGAACGGATTCTATTAACGATAAACAAGGTTATGAAATGGCGTGAGATGGTAAGGGAAAATCTGGCTCTTCGTCAGGCACTGGAGGAGAGAGATAGTTTTTCATGCATGGTCGGGGCAAGTTCAGTTATGAAGGAAATATTTGAACAAATAAGGCAGGTAGCCCCTACCACGGCTACAGTGTTAATTACCGGGGCCAGCGGAACCGGCAAGGAATTGCTCGCCAGGGCAATCCATCAAAACAGTCTTCGAAGTTCTAATAAAATGATTACCGTCAACTGTACTGCTATTCCTGAACAGGTTATAGAAAGCGAGCTTTTTGGCCATGTAAAAGGTGCTTTTACAGGGGCATGGAAAGACAAAAGGGGGCTGGTTGAAGATGCTCACAAGGGAACCCTCTTTTTGGATGAAATCGGCGATCTCAACCCTCTCATGCAAACCAAACTCCTTCGGCTGATACAGGAAGGTGAGTTTAAACCAGTCGGAAGTGTGGTTACCAAAAAGGCAGATATACGCTTTATAGCTGCCACAAACCACAATCTGAAGGAGGAGATAGAAGGAAAACGTTTCCGGGAAGATCTTTACTACCGGCTGAATGTTATCCATCTTGAATTGCCTCCACTTAAGGATAGAAAAGAGGATATCTCCCTTTTGAGTTATCATTTTTTAAAAAAATACACGCGGGCTAACCAGAAAGATATCACAGACATTTCACCTGCAGCTACGCAGACCCTTCTTTCACTGGAATTGCCCGGCAATGTGAGAGAGCTGGAAAACATCATAGAACGTGGCGTTATCTTCTGCCAGACCAATACTCTGGAGGTGAGAGATTTATTCCCGGACAATGAATATAAAACTCCTTATCCCTGCCTTGATGAGGACATCTATCAGTTAACCTTTAAAGAAGCCAAGGATAAGATGACTCATAAGTTTCATCGGCACTATGTGTTGTCCGCCCTGCGAAAAAGCAGGGGAAATATAAGTAAGGCTGCTGCTATGGCAGGTATCCAAAGGCAGTATCTTCACCGACTGATGAAGGAAGAAGGAATAGATACCAATGACATTAATTTTAAATATGACAAGTAGGGGCACGGTGCGCCGTGCCCCTACTTGTCTGTAACCTTTAGCCCCATCTCCTGCAAAGCATCTTTAAGGCAAACCATTCCCACTGGCCCTTGATTCTCTGTTACAGTAATACACTTGAGGTTGTTATTAACCATCAACTCAATGGCATGTATAATCTTATCGTTTAGAGTCACTGAGGGAGAAAGCGGCGTGCCTTCCTTAAAGGGAAGAAGAATATCTTTTACTTTTTTTTCCTTCATTATCACCTACAGATTTCGTATCAACCCATCCCCTTCGCCATGACGCTTCTTTATCGCCTTGATCATGTATCTTGTGGCAGCAATGGAAATAAGCAGGACAGACAGAGCACTCAGGTGGAGGAAGATTAATGCTATATGGCTGACATGCTTGATATCATTAAACGCTTCAGAGTATTCCTGCGTTACTACCAGCATCCATTGTGGCTCGTTAAGCCATGCCTGAGCCAATATATGGCGGGAAAGACGTTGCTTTGAATTTCTAGCGTTGGATTCTACAATGCGAATTTTGGTATCTTCATGGAAAGGCTCTATAGGAAAAGGAGCTTTTTCCATAATTTTACCGCTAAATCTGGGACTAGTCTGAAAAAAGCCCCCCCGGTTTAAGAGATAAACCTCTCCGGTTTTGCCAATATTAACGTTTTCAATCAGGGAACGGAAGGTTTCTGTATCTATGGTAGTTCTTAATATCCACTTTTTCCCATTTTCGGTGCAGGTAACTGCTATGATAAAATGAGGAATTTTACGAAATCCCATAAACATATCGCTTATATAAACCCCTTTTTCCATAACCTCTTTAAACCAGAATGTCTCCGAATAGTTTTTATCAATAAGATCATAGGGGCCAATGTATGCCAGTTGTCTGCCCCTCTCATCGATGACCCCCAAATCAGTAAAAGAGCCATGGTCTCTGTTCATAATATGAAAAATATGGATGAGATTCGCTTCTTTCTGTAAGTAGTTAAGAGAATGGGTGTGGACAATTAATTGGAGGTCAGAACTGCGCTCTTTTAAAAACAACTCTATAATCCTTTTATGATTGTCCACCTGTGTTTGAAAAGAACCCATCATACGGAGCATGGAAAACCTCGAATAGTAAACGTTAATACCCCAACCTATCATGAGAAGGGGAACAAGTGAACATATCAGCGTTATAAATATAAATCTTCTATACAATATCGAGTAGGGCGATTTACGCCGTCTCTCCCTGTTTTTGTTATTAGCCCTACCCTTTATTTCCATGTATTGCGTCACCAGAAGCCATTTTTTTACCCCCAGGTACAATCTTTCCTGAATCAGCACACCGTTTCTTTGACAAAAAAAGGGGCTTGAAGTTTTTATCAATTCAAGATATATGCCAAATATTATCAATAGAGGAGCATAACTGATAACCCTCTTAGATATATGGATTTTTTGTTTTTTTATTATCCCCAATTTCCAGAATGAAAGCATCGGGTGTAATCTTCAGGGTGACAGTAACGTGGGGGAAAACAACAGCAGGCTTAAGCCCGCTGTTATAAAAGCGGAGTAACAGGGAAAAGAAGTTTCCCCCGGCTGTTTAAACAACAGTAGGCTTAAGCCTGCTGTTATAAAAGCGGAGTAAAAAGTAATTTCCCCCCCCTGGAGACTGTATCATAATCCTTTTTTTTGGAGGTAATCACCAGTTGACGTGGTGTAACCTGGATGTTTACAAAAAAGGTCTTTTCTATCCAATCCTTTTCTCTTGTTAATAGGCATTGACCAATTTAACCTATCTTTTCAACTGGTTATTCCTTTTCATCAAATACGTTTCCCTTCTGGCACAATTCTTGAGTTCATTAATAGACAGAAAAGCACTCCCAACCAGACCAATAAAGCGGTATATGTTCTTGGCTTTAACATTACTAAAGGAGGTAGTTAATTATGGCAGAGGAAAAAACCATTACTTCAATGATGGCTGAAGATCGTGTATTTGAACCGTCGGATGAGTTCAAACAGAAAGCGGCAGTGAAAAGTATGGATGAATACAAGAAGATGCATCGGGAATCGGTGGAAAATCCGGAGGCGTTTTGGGAAAAGATAACAGATTCCATGCTTTGGGATAAGCGCTGGGACAAATTCTGGGAATGGGATTTTAACAAAGCTGATATAAAATTTTTTATTAATGGAAAGATCAATGCATCAAAAGACTGTCTGGACAAACATCTTGACACCCCCAGGAGAGACAAAACCGCTCTAATCTGGGAAGGGGAGCCAGAGGGAGAAAGCCGCACTTTCACATATAAAGAGCTTTACCTTGAGGTCTGTAAATTCGCCAATGTTCTGAAAAAACTGGGGGTAAAAAAGGGAGACCGCGTTACCATCTATCTCCCTATGATACCGGAACTTCCCATTGCTATGCTGGCTTGCGCCCGAATAGGTGCTATTCACAGCGTTGTTTTCGGGGGATTTAGTGCTGACTCTTTACGGGATAGAATCATCGACTGTCGAGCCACCTTCCTCGTTACCAGCAATTACGGTTACCGAAGCGGCAAAACCCTTTCTTCTAAGACAAATGCTGATGATGCACTCAAGGACTGTCCGGATGTTAAAAAGGTGGTTGTGGTAAAGAGGATTGATAAAGATACCCCTATGAAAGAGGGAAGAGACCTCTGGTGGGATGAATTAATGGCAGAGGCTGATACCGATTGTCCAGCAGAAGTCATGGATGCAGAAGATCCCCTTTACATTCTCTATACCAGTGGCAGCACCGGAAAACCGAAAGGGGTACTCCATACTATCGGAGGATATCTCACTTATATCCATGCCAACATGAAGTGGATCTTTGATGTGAGGGATGAGGACATCTTCTGGTGCACGGCAGATATCGGGTGGGTGACAGGACATAGCTTTATTGTTTATGGTCCGTTGTCAATTGGTACCACTACCCTTATGTTCGAAGGAGTACCTAACTGGCCTGAGCCTGACCGATTCTGGAAGGTCGTGGAAAAATACAGGGTCAACATATTCTACACCGCTCCCACGGCATTGCGTGCCTTGATAAGGGAAGGAAATGAATGGCCTGACAAACGTGACCTGAGCAGTCTTCGCCTGCTGGGCACAGTGGGTGAACCCATCAACCCGGAGGCATGGATTTGGTATTATGAGGTGATTGGAAAAAAACGCTGCCCCATTGTAGATACCTATTGGCAGACAGAGACCGGAGGCATTATCATTACTCCTCTACCAGGGGCTATACCGACCAAGCCTGGTTCAGCTACCATGCCATTCCCCGGTGTTGATGCTGTGGTGTTACGGGAAGACGGTTCTGAGGCTGAAGAAAATGAGGGGGGCTACCTTTGCATAAAAAAACCCTGGCCTGGTATGATGAGGACCGTCTATGGAGCCCATGAACTTTTCCATAAAACCTACTTCACCCGCTTCCCCGGCATTTACTACACTGGAGACGGGGCAAGGCGGGATGAGGATGGGTATTTCTGGGTGATGGGTCGGCTGGATGATGTAATAAACGTGTCCGGCCACAGGATGGGGACAGCAGAGATCGAAAGTGCCCTGGTATCCCATCCTACGGTTTCTGAAGCAGCGGTTGTGGGCTATCCCCATGAATTGAAGGGCCAGGGGATATATGCCTTTGTGACTCTTAAATTGGGAGTGGCGCAAACTGATGACTTGAAAAAGCAGTTAATTGTCCATGTGAGAAAAGAGATCGGCCCTATTGCCGCTCCTGATAAAATTCATTATGCGGATGCACTGCCCAAAACGAGAAGCGGCAAGATTATGCGGCGAATCCTCAAGAAGATTGCTGCAGGGGACATATCAAATATTGGGGATACAACTACCCTTGCCGATCCAAGTGTGGTGGACGTCCTTATTAAGAAACGTCTATAAAGCGCAAATAACCTAAAGGAGCCCAGGCCCTCCGGGCTCCTTCCTTACCACCCTACCATGCTCAATGAGGTATTTTCCGTTGCAACAGAAGAAAGGAACAAGACTATGGCAAGCTCAATTAAGAACAGGGGATGGATTGTTACGTTTTCTGGTACAGGGATTAATCTGGCTCTAGGAATTCTCTATACCTGGAGTATTTTTAAGGGTGCGATAAGAAAATCGATTGAGACTGGCGGAGAAGGGAGCTTTAAATGGGACATTGTTCAACTTAATGACCCCTACTCTGTTTGCTGCCTGGTTTTTGCTTTCATGATGATTCTGGCTGGAAAGTGTCAGGACAGGTTTGGCCCTCGGTTGACAGCAATGATTGGTGGTATTTTGGTAGGAATCGGATTTATATGGATTTCGCAGACAACAGGCTATATAAGTTGGGTTCTTGGTTTTGGCGTGTTGGCTGGTTCTGGAATAGGGTTCGGCTACTCAGCTGCAACCCCGCCTGCACTCAAGTGGTTTCCGCCAGCCAGAACAGGGCTGATTGCAGGATTGGTAGTCTCTGGGTTTGGCCTTGCATCTGTATATATCGCACCGCTTTCAGAATATCTGCTGAGTATATGGGGGCTGCAAAATGCTATGCTGTTCTTCGGGATTGCATTTACTGTTGTTGTATGTGGACTTGCAACGCAACTTGTAAATCCACCGGCTGGATTTTTACCCTCAAATCCAGCCCCTTCTTTATATAAAGGTATAGACAGAAAAGACAAAGCTGAGAAACCATTGGAATCAGTCCTGACTCAAAGAGATTTTAAGCCTTCAGAGATGATGAAGTCACCCTCGTTTTATATTATCTGGTTTATATATTTTATAGGGTCAGGGGCTGGTTTGATGGTTATCAGCAGTGTTGCTGGAATGGCAAAAAAAAGTATGGGGGAAGCTGCATTTGTGGCTGTTGCAATCCTGGCTATTGGAAATGCTGCCGGACGTATAATTGCAGGAATGCTCTCAGATAAAATTGGTCGTAGTCTTACTCTGTTTATTATGCTTATGTTTCAGGCCGTTTTAATGTTTGCAGCCATTCCGATTGTGAGTTCTGAGAACACATATGCTGGTGTCCTTATACTTCTTGCCACCCTCATCGGGTTCAATTACGGAACAAATCTATCGCTTTTTCCATCATTTGCAAAGGACCTCTACGGGCTAAAAAATTTTGGGATAAACTACGGTATTATTTTTACGGCGTGGGGCGTTGGCGGATTTGTGTTGAGCCGAGTATCCCAGATGTTACAGGCTGCCAGTGGAGGAAGTTTTACATCTTCGTTTGTAATAGCCGGGATTATGTTAATTATTGGTGCCTCTCTCACTTTTACATTGAAGGGCTATAAATCTGAGTATCTGGCAGATAAATAAAAAGAGGTAGATTTTTTTCGTTAAATAATATATTTTAACAATATGTTAACAAATATAACAGTTAAGCTATGAAGCTCTGGATAAACCATAGCTTTCTTATCCCACCTTTGCCCATGAAAAAATTTTCTGACTGGAGACTCAGGAACAAACTCATCTTTATTATCTCCCTTTTAGTTATCATCCCCTTGATCTTTTTCTCTTTCCTCGCAACAAGTGAGTTCAGTTCAGCTCTAAAAGCAGGGGAAGATCAGAAATTGGAAAATATCGTTAATACCCTTTATGCCCTTTGTGAAACCAACTTATCAGCCGTAGAAAATACTTCCTTAATTCTACCCACCCAGCTTTCCAAGATAAGGGAAATTGTGAAAAGTATTGTTATCGGAAAGACCGGCTATGCTTACGTACTTGACCGGCAGGGTAATCTAATCATCCATCCCACGAAGGAGGGGGAAAATATTAGCCACTGGAAGGACTCCAGGGGCAATTATTTTATCAGGGAGATGATTGAAAAGGCGACCTCCTCGGGAAAATCAAAGACAGGAGAAATTCGCTACCCATGGATTAATGTGGAACTGGGGGAAACCTCTTCCCGGATAAAAATTGTGAAGTTTCGCTACCTGTCCCAATTGGGGTGGATTATAGCAGCAGGGAGCTATGAGGAGGAAATCTTCAAGGCAGTTTATGATACTGAAAAAACTGTTATCATTTTAACTACCACCAGCCTGGGAATAGCCTTGATATTCATGATTATACTGGCACGTTTTCTAACTCGTCCAATTCTGCAGTTGACCAGAGTTTCATCCCGAATGGCAGAAGGGGAGTTCTCTCTTCGGGTTAACATTTCACAACAGGATGAAATCGGTCAACTGGCACACTCTTTTAATTGTATGGGAGAACAGATTCAGGAATACACCCAAAATTTAGAACAGGCTGTAGCTCAGCGGACTCAGGAACTCGCAGATTCAAAAGAAGAATATAAAAAAATATCGACACTGTTGACCAACATCTTAGAGAGTTCCACTGAATATGCAATTGTTGCCATTGATATTGAAGGAGAAATCCTGGAATTTAACATGGGCGCCAGAAACCTTTTCGGGTGGACAAGGGAAGAAATGATCGGAGAGAATATTTCCAAGACTTATGCTAATAGCGAGGATTGCCTCCTTGAAAGAGAAGAATTGCAAGGATTGCGAAGGGGACGGGCAATAGAAAAAGAGGCAGAGCGAGGGAAAAAGGACGGCGGAAGATTTCTTGGCAGGACAGTGATAACCGCTATGAAGAATGCCAGGGGTGAACTTTTTGGATATCTGGAAATATCACGGGATATTACCGAGCGAAAACGTCTGGAACAAGAATTAAAAGAGACAAAAGACTATTTAGAAAATATCCTCGAAAGCTCGGTAGATGGGATTATAACAACTGACCAGAAAGGGGTTCTTACCCGTATTAACAGAGGACTGGAAGATATTCTTCATGTTAAAAAGGAGGAAGTTATCGGTAAACACGTTTCTATTCTCTATCTGGAGGGAATAGCCGATGCTCGAAAGATCATGAGCAGCCTCCGTCGTGACCATAAATTCAGCAATTATAAGATGACTCTGGTTGACAGGAATGGCAGGGAAATCCCCATCAATACGTCTGCCGCCCTCTTAAAAAATTTTAGGGGGGAAACCATAGGAACGGTGGGTATTTTCCAGGACCTGACCGAAAAAAGAAAGCTGGAGGCAGATCTCCAGAAAGCTGAGGCATCCCTTATTCAGGGCGCTAAAATGCGGGAACTGGGAGATCTGGTTTCAGGTGTGGCACATGAAATAAACAATCCCCTCATGGCATCTCAGACTATCCTTTATCGTATCAGAGAGAATCTCCATCAAGACTGCCCCAATGAAAGACTGATAGGTTTGATAGGTCGTTGCAATGATCGTATCGCCACTATTGTTAACCATCTCCGGGAGTTTTCAAGAGAAACGGAAACGCATTTTGAACCTTTAGATATAAGGATACCGATAAACAATTCTCTCCTTATAACTGAACAGCAACTCCTCGATCACAATATTAAAATAGTAAAGGATTTTTCCTCCCAATTACCCGATGTAACAGGAAGCGCCTCTCAACTCGAACAGGTTTTTTTAAACATCATCAGTAATGCCAGGGATGCCTTAGATAAGCAGGAATCAGATAAGGAACTCATAATCCGTTCTTTTTACCGACATAAAGATGGAGCTCCAGGGGAAGTCGTTATTTCGTTTACCGATACAGGCCCGGGCATACCACCAGAGATTAGGTACAAGATATTTGATCCATTCTTTTCAACTAAAGAAGTGGGGAGCGGGACAGGACTTGGTCTCTCTATCTGCTATGGTATTGTAGAAAAGCATGGAGGCAGGATAGAAGTAGACAGCGAGGTGGGAAAGGGAACTACCTTCAGGGTCATCCTGCCCGCGATTGGCAGCAACAAATCAATAGAGAAAGGAAATACAGGCAATGTCTAAAAAGATTCTTGTCGTTGATGATGATGAGCTTGTTTTGATAGCCCTGGAAGAGCTGCTCAAGCCCTGTGGCTACGAGGTGTCAACCGCCTTGAATGGTCATATTGCTCTGGAAAAGGTAGGTGAGGAGAAATTCGACCTTATGATACTGGATATTATCATGCCAGGTATTGATGGCTTCGAACTCTGCCGAAAAATCAGGGAAATGGAACTATACCGTACTGTTCCCATTATTATACTCACAGCCAAAAGCAGCAAGGAGGATACGCAAAAGGGTATCGATGCCGGTGCCAACCTGTTTTTGCCAAAACCCATCTCACCTCAGCGTCTCCTTGAGTTGGTTAAAAATTCTTTGGAATAAATAGTTTTTATAACCGGGAAAAGAAAATGCATAAAGTCTTCGTTAGTTCCACGGGTAACCAATCGGGACAGAGTTTGGCAGCATGGGTTATGGCAGAGATTTTTCATTCAAAAGGTATGCGGACAGGTTTTTTTAAGCCCTTTGTCACCCGTCCCATGATTAAGGACGGACGAATAATAGATAAAGATGCCCTTTTAATGAAAGAGTATCTTTATCTTCAGGAAGATTTAGAACTCATCTCTCCGGTTGTCCCGGAAGAATCTCCAGGAGATGAAGCCACCAGGAAAGAACAGATTAAAAACATCAAAAAAAGTTATGAAATTGTAAAGGAAGAAAAAGATGTTCTTGTAATTATGGGGTCAGAGCAAATTTTTTATGACTCTAACTCCCCTTATTTACCCGATGGTAATCTTGTAAACCAGTTTGACTCTCCGGTTTTGCTGGTCGATAAATTTCAGAGTGATAGCATGTCTATATATTCAGTACTGGCTGTAAATTCATTCTTGAACGGAAGGGTCAAGATCGTAATCATCAATCAGGTTTCACCTGATAGCCTGGAATCTGTCCGCCGAAAACTCGTTCCCCTCTTTCAGGAAAGAGGGCTGCCCGTTGTCTTTGTTGTACCCCAAGATCGGATCCTGGCTTGTTTAACCATTCGTCACATCGTTGATATCGTTAAGGGCGATGTGCTGACAGGAAAAGAACACATGGATAGTCTGGTGGAAAGTACCTCCATCAGTTCCACTCACCTTCAGGGTTCGTTAAATTTATTCTGCAGGATTTTTAACAAAATTATCCTTCTTGGACCAACAGTGGATAATTCACCTGTACATTTTGTTACCCCTGTTGTTACTGGCATTTTGCTGACCGGGGGACGAAAGCCGGCTCCCATTGTAATCAATACTTGCAAGGACTTTGGCATCCCGCTGATTTCAGCTCCCTACGATACCTTTAATACCATGGAGAGGATTCAGAATCAGCAAGTACATATCACTTATAAAGATGTCTACAAGCTTAAACGATTTCTTCAACTCATGGGTGAGGAAGATGCTATCCGAAAGATTGTAAGGCAGGTTATTTAAACTCAATCCCTGATGGCGAGAACATGTCCTGGATATATAAAATAAGTCACCTCTCAGATGTTGAAAAAGAAGGTCTTTATCGCGTTATAATTCCACCTTCAATATTTCATCGTTATCGCATTAGCCCGGTTCTCTTCATTAATGAAAGACAAGAGCGCCTGGTTCGATTTTATTGTCCGCCTAAAGACAATGCAGCCATTGTCGAAGTGAAGCGGGAGGTAACAGACCATGATTGTGTCTTCTTTTCCCAGATATCTGACACTACGGACAGAACCCAGCTCTGTCTCGATTTTATAATTATGAATGATCCTGATAGCGATAGGTTTAACACTGATGTTGATATGATGGGTAAGGATACACTTTTTGGACGGGCATCCCGAAATATAAATGAAGAGGTAAAAGCTATGAAAGCTGGTTTAGCTCCGGGCCAGGTTAGAAGAGGACTCAGGTTAACCGGCCAATTTATCAATTGTCTGGAGCACTTCGCCAGGATTATGGGAATAAAGTCGATCGTCTTAGATGCCCTTTTCTATCATAACGCGATCATTTATGAGATGTATGGCTTTTCTTATTTTGAAGGGTTTCTGAGGATGAAACGCATTCAGGAACTTTTTCATTCCGGGAACATCCTCCATGATAAGTTGAATGGCTCTTCTCCCTTTCGACAGGCAGGGTTTCACAGGTCCATCCGTGGGCGAAGTTGGGCAATCCACGATGGCATCTTCAATGACATTGACGACGAAATACTTGAAGGGGCATGGTTTTCCCCAAAAATGTACAAAATGATTGATAAGCCTCGAAAAGTTTGTACTTTTCCCAATGCTCAGTATTGATGAAGTCGTAAAAAATCAACCTGTATAAAAACTATGAGGTGAACATATATGCGAATAAAATTGAGCAAGCGAGTTTTCCTGAATTTTGTACTGATCATAGCATTGTTTGGAATTCTGGGGGCGTTGGTTGGAGCAATGCTTATCAATCGCACTACATTAAACGAGGCACAGCTCCGTGTGAACCTTGATCTACGCTCAGCATGGAATGTTATTCAGGGTGAACTTGACAAATTAAACCTTTTTGTAGGTGTGCTTGGTACTGGCAGACGAGTTGAGAGTGCCTACTACGCACCAGATTCTCCGATCCACCGGGCATCCCTTGAAGCCGTGAGACGACAGTGCGAATTCGATTTTTTATCCCTTACCGATGCCAGAGGACAGGTTATCGTTCGCACCGTTGAACCATATAATAAGGGTGATTATCTAACTAACGACCCCTTTGTCAGCAGCGCATTAAAAGGTAAAAGTGTGAGCGGATTTGCCATCCTCAGCCCGGGAAGACTTCGAGTTGAAGGTGGTGATCTCGAAGAACGTGCCTTCATCGTGTTTGAACCGACACCCAAGGCAAAGTTCCGTCCGAAGACTTCCGAGTCGGCTGGCATGGCGCTTGTTGCTGCCGCCCCCATCTACGATGAAAATGGTAATATCCTCGGGGCACTCCATGCTGGCATTCTTCTCAACCGAAATCATGCGCTTGTTGACAAAATCAGATCCATCGTTTTTGAAGACGAAATTTACGATGGTCGATACCTAGGCACCGTAACGATCTTCCAGTGGGATACCCGCATCGCCACCAATGTAAAATTCGCAAACGGAAACAGGGCAACAGGTACCCGTGTGAGTGCAGATGTCTACGATAAAGTACTCGAAAATAACCTCAATTGGTATGACAGGGCCTTCGTTGTCAATGATTGGTACATAAGCGCATATAACCCTATTCACGACATCGAAGGCAGGGTAATAGGTATTCTTTATGTTGGTGTCCTTGCTAAAAAATACAATGACATAAAACTGGCTCTATGGAAATTCTATGGAGGTCTTTCATTTGGTGCAGCAGTCTTTGTGCTTGCTGTTGGCCTCATCTTCGCACGTCGGCTAACTGGCTCCCTCAGACGCCTGGCAGATGCTGCTGGAGGAATAGCAACAGGGGACCTCAACCTCAGGGTTGAAGAGCCTTTGATAGACGATGAGATCCGAGATTTGACCCGCACCTTCAATGCAATGGCATCGAGTCTGCACGACCGGGAAGAGAAACTTAAAGCTGCCAATATAGAACTGGAGGATACTAATGCCTCACTGCAGCAGCTAAATGCCAACTACCTTGATATGTTAGGATTTGTATCGCATGAATTGAAAAACACACTGGGAGTAATCTACACTTCAGCGCGTGCGCTCGATGCAGGACTCATTGGTCCCTTGAGCGAGAAGCAGGGAGCTCTTATACACGGCATCTCGCGTAATATTGACTCAGCCGTAAGAATGACCCGTAACTACCTCAACCTGGCACAAATAGAGAGAGGAGAATTAAAGGTTGAAGCAAAAATAATTGACTTAATTAGTGACGTTGTGAATCCCGTACTGGGAGAATTAGAACAAACAGTTGCTGAGCAATCCGTTATAGTCGAGAATGAGTTGCCAGAAACTTTGCCAATCATGGGAGACCCTAATCTGCTTCTAATAGTTTATAAAAACCTTCTTACCAATGCGTTGAAGTATGGCTGCCATAACGGGAAAATAAGGCTAGGCTTTAAGAGAGAAGAGAAAAACTTTAGATTTGAAGTATGGAACGAGGGAGAAGGTCTCTCCTCCGACAAGATATCGCAGCTATTCCAGAAGTTTGTACGATTGCAGGACAAACCCGAAAGGTCACGCAGTACAGGCTTGGGCCTCTTTATTACAAAGGATATCGTTACTAAGCACGGAGGTGTAATCTGGGCAGAATCTGAAGTTGGTAAGTGGATAAACTTCATCTTTACATTACCCTTTGGCACACCAGAGGACGCGAGCTAACATATCGCTAAAAAAAGTATCCGCCAGTTGACAGAGTGTAAACTGGATGTTTACAAGAAAGGTCGTTCCCCCATACAATCCTTTTCTCTTGTGATAATTGGCAGCCAATTTAACCTGTCTTTTCAACTGGTTATTTTTTTCATCAAATAAGTTCCCTTTTGGCACAATTCTTGAGTTCAAAAAGGACAGGGAGTTTTTACAATATTAGACTTTGAAAAACTCGCTTTCCCCGACAAGTCGGGACAAGGCAATCTCAGGGCAAAGCACAGAGATTGCTTCATCCCGATTTCATCGGGATTCGCAATGACAAAGTGGGCATTTTTTGTAACTTCTTAAAAGGAGGTAATTTCTGTGGTGGAGAATGTGACATCAGAAATAGTTGAGGAACAAGAATTTTCTGCAGAAGAGCTGGCTTCTGTAGATACCATCATTGAGCGATACGCTAGAAAACCTGGGGCACTAATACCTGCTCTGGAGGAGATACAGGAAACCATCGGGTATCTTCCTAAATCCATACAGAGAAGGATCGCCACCGGACTCAGGATTCCTTTTAGCGAGGTCTATGGGGTTATCACCTTTTATTCTTTTTTTACGATGGTTCCAAGGGGAAGGCATACTGTAAGGGTCTGTCTTGGAACGGCATGTTATGTCAGAGGGGGCAAAAAAAACATGGAAAAACTTTCGGGAATTCTAGGAGTTTGCCCCGGGAGTACAACAGATGACAGGCGTTTTTCCCTGGACACTGTGCGTTGTCTGGGTGCCTGTGGTCTTGCCCCAACAATGGTTATCGATAATAATACCTTCAGACAGGTTAAACCAACAAAGATACCTGAAATTTTGGAGAATTATGATTAATCAAGTTCATCCTGAAAAGTCAGCTACCCCGATAGGATCGGGGTTTGAGGCACAAAGGGACAGGTAACCCCCCAGTGCCCCCCCTTTGGCAAAGGGGGGGGCACTGGGGGTTGTCCCTGCATCATCCGCACAATATCCAACTGAAGTCTTTCCTCAGGCGGAAGGGTTTTTCTCCCAATCGATGAGGGAGACAATTAAAGAAGGAGTTTACCTATGCAAAAGCTGAAGATAGAGGATCTTTATAGGATAAAGGGAGAGGTTCTCAGGTCATCGGTACTGGAGGTTGGAAAGTGTAATTGTCTCATCACGGTGCACATGGGCACCTGCGGGATCGCCTCTGGTGCAGAGAATGTTTTGGCTGCCCTCAGGGAAGAGCTTAACTCCTCTGGGAGAACTGATATCCTCATAACTACATCTGGTTGTGCAGGCATCTGCAACCGTGAACCCCTTGTTACTATAGACAGACTTGGAGAAGAGTCTATAAAATATGCAGAAGTGAACGAAGAAAAAGCACGCCAAATCTTCCAGAAACACGTATTGGGGAGCCAGGTAATCCCGGAATGGGCATTTTCTAGAGGCTGGGAACAAAAGGAGAAAGCATTTGAAGGCCCTCCATCTCCAGGAACCGAAGCAATACCCTCCATCCAACAAATCCCATTCTTTGGTTTGCAGGAACTGCGTGTTATGAGGAATCGTGGTCTGATCCAGGCAGAGAGGATCGAAGAGTACATAGCCATGGATGGGTATCTTGCGGCTGCCAGGGCACTGTATCAGATGAGTTCTGATGAAATCATTAAGGAAGTTAAGGTGTCAGGGATTAGAGGTCGGGGAGGCGCCGGGTTCCCTACCGGAATGAAATGGGAGTTTTGCGCAAGATCCCGCGGAGATATCAAATATGTCCTTTGTAATGCCGACGAAGGGGACCCAGGAGCCTTTATGGATCGCTGCGTCCTGGAGTCAGACCCTCATGCAGTACTAGAAGGGATGATCATAGCAGCCAAGGCTATCGGGTCCAAACAGGGCTATATTTACTGCCGTGCAGAATACCCTCTTGCTGTAAAGATGTTGAACCTTGCCATCGACCAGGCAAGGGGATATGGGCTCCTTGGAGAGGATATCCTTGGGTCTGGGTTTAGTTTTGATCTGGAGGTTTACCGTGGAGCCGGGGCATTTGTGTGTGGTGAAGAGACAGCACTTATGACCTCTATCGAGGGGAAAAGGGGTATGCCCAGGCCCAGACCCCCCTTCCCTGCCATACAGGGCCTGTGGAAAAAACCGACAGTTCTGAATAACGTAGAGACCCTGGCAAGTATACCCCAGATAATCCTTAATGGAGGAAAATGGTATGCCGGTCTTGGTACCTTGAGAAGCAAAGGGACAAAGGTCTTTGCCCTTACAGGAGATGTAAATAATGTAGGACTGGTGGAAGTGCCTATGGGAACGCCTATAGGCACTATCGTCCATGATATAGGGGGTGGTATCTCCGAAGGGAAAAGGTTCAAGGCTGTTCAGCTGGGTGGGCCATCCGGAGGATGTATACCTGCCCAGCATTTGAATGCACCGGTCGATTATGAAACGATTACCCAGCTTGGAGCAATCGTTGGCTCTGGCGGCATGATCGTTATGAACGAGGATAAATGTGTAGTAGATGTAGCCAGATTCTTCATGGAATTCTGTCAGGAAGAGTCCTGTGGCAAATGTACACCATGTCGGGTGGGTACAAAGAAGATGCTGGAGATATTGACCAGAATATGTGAGGGCAAAGGCGAGGTGGGAGACATAGAAACCCTTGAGCGATGGGCTTCTATTGTTCAGAATACAGCCCTGTGCGGACTGGGACAGACGGCTCCCAATCCCGTGCTTTCCACCCTCCGTTACTTCCGGGACGAGTACGAGGCACATATTCGTGAAAAGCGTTGTCCTGCCATAGTGTGTTCAGCCTTTTTCAAATCCCCGTGCCAGCACACCTGCCCCCTGGGGATGGATATCCCAAGTTATATTGCCCTGGTTCGGGCCGAGCGGTTAGACGATGCCTATAAAATCCTCCTCAGAACCAACCCATTCCCCAGTGTCTGTGGCAGGGTATGCGACCACAAGTGCGAATTCAAGTGCAGACGGTCCACCCTGGATGAACCCGTGAACATAAAGTACCTTAAACGGTTTATTACAGATAATACCAGGAGGCCACCTGTAAACAGGGTACCTGTAACCAGGAAAGGAAGGATCGCAATCATAGGTGCTGGCCCCTCTGGTTTGACTGCTGCTAAAGACCTTATTCTGAGGGGCTGCGAGGTAGTTGTTTTCGAGGAGCTTCCGGAACCCGGGGGTATGCTCCGATGGGGCATACCGGAATATCGGCTCCCCAGAGATGTCTTGAGGTCTGAGATCGAAGATATCCTGGCGCTGGGTGTGGAGCTCCGGTGCAACACAAAGGTAGGCAGGGATATCTCATGGGATCAGGTTAAAAAGGAGTCCGACGTCATATATCTGGCTATTGGAGCTCAGCAAAGCATCCGGGTTGAAGCGGACGGCGAAGACCTTGAAGGTATTTGGGGAGCCGTAGAATATCTTCGGGAACTTAACCTGGGGAAAAAGCCGGAGATAGGAACACGTGTGGCAGTTATCGGAGGGGGCAATTCAGCTATCGATGCCTCACGTTCTGCCCTGAGATGCGGTGCAAAGGAGGTTACCATACTTTATCGAAGGCTCCGGCAAGACATGCCGGCACAGGAAGAAGAAATACAGGCTGCCGAAGAGGAAGGGGTAAAGATCGAATATCTTGTGGCTCCAATCAGGTTTTCGGGTGATAATGGTCATCTGCAGAAGGTCATCTGCCAGAGGATGTCTCTGGGTGAATTTGATGCCAGTGGCAGAAGAAGACCTCTGCCTATACCAGGAGCCGAGTTTTCCCTGGATGTAGATCAGGTGCTCGTTGCAATTGGCCAGAAGCCAGTTTTCCCTTTCCCTGTCGAAAAAGACGACCCCAGAATCTCTAAGAGAGGGCTTCTGGAGATAAAGAAAGGTACGAAGACATGTGTCAGTGATTCAATGATCTATGGGGGAGGAGATGCAGTTACAGGTCCTGCTACGGTTGTGGAAGCAATAGCGGCAGGCCATCATGCTGCAAATGAGATAGATGCTGCTGTCAGGAAGCGTTATACAGAGCCTCCATATATACCACCCCTTGAGGATGAGATAGAGATTCCAATGGTAATAGATGAGGAGACCCCGGAAATCCCAAGGATTCGTGTTCCAGAAATCCCTGCGGCAGAAAGAATTGGAAATTTTAAAGAAGTGGAACTGGGGTTTTCAAGCAAAATTGCTATGGATGAGGCATGTCGGTGTCTGCGGTGCGATATTCAAACAGTGTAAAATTTGATGGACTTTTTACGAAGCCATAAAATTTTGGAGGATATCCAATGGAGAAGAAGGTAAATCTGAAGATTGACGAAAGAGAGATAGCGGTAGACGAAGGTACGACAATCCTGGATGCAGCGCAGCAAAACGGCATTCGTATTCCCACCCTCTGCCACCATCCTTGCCTCTCCAATTGGGGGGGGTGCAGGCTCTGTGTGGTGGAAGTAGATGGCTCTCCCAAACTGGTTGCCAGCTGCGTGATGCCCGTTAGAGAAGGGATGGGGGTGGTCACATCCAACGATCGGATCATCGAAGCCAGACGAACCATCCTTGAGTTCATGTTTGCCGAGAGGAACCATTACTGCATGTTCTGCGCCCAGAGTGGAGATTGTGAGCTCCAGAGTCTAGCCTATGAAATGCAGATGGACCATCTCACTGTCCCTTCTTCCCATCAGGCATTTCCCGTTGATATAACAAGTGAATACATGGCAATAGACCATAATCGATGTGTCTTATGCGGAAGGTGCATCAGGGGATGCCAGGAGATAGCAGGAGCCTATGTGCTGAACTTTCAAAATAGGGGACCTCACTCCCTTATCGGTCTGGACCTCAATGAAGAAAGAGGAGAGTCTAGCTGCTACTCTTGCGGTGTATGCATGCAGGTGTGCCCAACAGGGGCAATATACAATCGCTACATGACACATTATGCGGTTAAAGGACACAGAAAGGACTGGGAGACTATTGACTCCTTTTGCCCGCAGTGTGGATTATTATGCCCAACGCTTCATTCTGTCAGGGATAACAACCTGCTGAAGATTGAAGGCAAGCTTTCTCTGAATGGCGGAAGCCCGGACCTCGGACAACTATGCTATAAGGGGAGATTTGAACCCTTTAAGACGATTGGAACTCGTCTCCTTCAGCCCAGGGTTCGAAGGAAGGATGGGACATGGGTAGAAGAGACATGGCAAAATGCCCTTGACTTAGTAGCTGAGAAGCTTGGTACTATAAGGGATACATACAGTGGGAAGGCTATCTTCGGGCTTGCATCAAGCCGGTGTTCTAATGAGGAACTTGTTCTCTTCAGGGATATTATGTCCGGGGGCTGGGCTTCTGGCTACATAGACACCCTGGACGGAGACCACATGAGAACCATTTCAAGGGCAAGGGAAGACGTGGGAAAGACTTTCAGGGAGGCATCATGGAAGAGAATCCTTGAATCCGACTTTATCCTGGCAGTAGGCGCAGACCCTTACAAAAGTCAGCCCCTGCTCTCATCCCTCATACACAGATGTGTTATGGAGAAAGGTGTTAAACTCGCTATTATAGGAACAAGAGATTTTATGCATCCATGGACGTCCCTATATCTGTCACCGGAGAATGGAAACAAACTCTTACTGATTAAAGCCCTTCTGGATGAAGCCATCTCATCCATTAAAGAATCATTCGGGGAAGCGGGAGAAATCAATGTTCCAGATATGTTGAAAAGGGAGGGTATGGATTGGGAAACCAGAAAGACCCTGTATGAAATGGTCAGGATATTTAACAAGTCAAAGAACCCCATAATTATTGCAGGAGAAGAACTGACCGCTATTGAGGATCAATCATGGCTTATGTATATTATGAAACTGGCATTTTTAAAGGGCATCCTTCCCGAGAACACCCTGAGGCTTATTATCCTGAAGCCGGACGGAAACAGTGCCGGAGCATGGAGGCTGGGAGTTTCCTCTCGTGAAGGGATAAAGGGTAAAGACAAATTAAGAGGTGGACTTATTCTTCTGGGTGGAGAAGAAACTTTAAGTTCAGACCTTCTGGATCGCTTTAGTGGACTCGATTTTCTTGGTGTTATGAGCCCCTATTTTCCGGAGGCACTGGCTGATAAGGCACATGTCATTATTCCAAAACCTCTCTGGATGGAAGAGGGTGGAACATATACCTCTCTGGATGGCATAGAATTTAGCTACAGGGAAAAGATACTTAATCCTCCCGAAGGGGTAAAGGGGTCATGGCAAACCATGGTGGCTCTGGCTGACCGAACCAAATTTCGTCCTGACTTCAAAACATGGAAGGAGCTACGTAAAAAAGTAGAAAAAGAGATGGAACTTGGCCCATTTTTAATGTATTAGTAGGGGCGGGGTTATTCCCGTCCCTGACACCGACACGGAATACCAAGAATGGAGGTTTATTGATGGGAAAGCCAAAAGTAGCAACAGTATGGCTAGAGGGATGTGCAGGATGCCATATGTCCTTTCTGGATCTGGATGAAGGCCTATTGGATATTCTTTCGGCTGTAGATTTAACTGTTACCCCCATTACTGACTTTAAGAATTTTGACTTTCAAGAGGTTACCGTTGGTATTATTGAGGGTGGCATTGGAAACGAAGAACAGGTAGAGATTGCCCGCAAGCTCAGGCAATGTTGCAAGATTCTCATTGCATGGGGAGACTGTGCAGTCTTTGGTGGTATTAACACTTTACGCAACTGGATCCCGAAAGATGAGGTGCTGAGGTATGGCTATATTGAAACTGAAAGCACCGTGGGAGGGGCGGTTCCCACACATGAAGACATCCCCCCCCTTCTGGATAAAGTACTCCCGGTTAATGGGGTAGTGCCAGTCGATGTATATGTACCAGGATGTCCACCTTCTCCCGAGGCAATTGCTTATTCTTTGACAGAGATCCTGCAGGGCAGGATACCCGTTCTTCCAAGCGAACTGATGCATTTTGACTGAGGAGGTACCCTTATGACAACAGTACAAAAGATAACTATAGACCCCATAAGTCGATTAGAAGGGCATGGGAAGGTCTCTATTTTTCTGGACAGTAACGGTGAGGTAACAGATACCCGATTCCATGTGACTCAATTCAGGGGATATGAACGATTCTGCCAGGGGAGACCCTTTGAGGAAATGCCAATAATTACCCAGAGAATCTGTGGTATCTGTCCCGTAAGCCATCAGCTGGCTTCGGCCAAGGCATGTGATGCAATCCTAGGGGTAAATATCCCGGAGACCGCATATCTGCTGCGGAAACTGCTGCATAAGGGACAATATATCCAGTCCCATGCCCTCCACTTCTTTCACCTGGCAAGCCCGGACCTCCTCCTTGGATGGGATGCCGATCCCGCCGTGCGCAACGTAGTGGGAGTAATCGGGAAATTCCCGGATGCGGCAGTCAAGGGAATAAAGCTCCGCAAGTACGGACAGGAGATTATTAAGGCACTTGGCGGCAAGAAGGTACATCCTGCATTCTCCGTTCCAGGCGGGGTAACCAACGCCCTTCCTGAATCTGACCGTGATCGCCTCCTTGCCGGGCTTAATGATGCCTATGAAACCTGCCAACTTGCCATTGATCTTCTGAAGGGGTGGCAGGAGAAGAATCTGGATGAAGTAAAACGGTTTGCTAATTTCGAGTCAAACTATGCGGGGCTTGTGGATAAGGATGGCTGTATTTCCCTCTACGATGGCAGCTGGCGGATTGTAGACAGCAACCGGAAGATGCTTGTCGAGTTTGATCCTGCCAATTATCTGGATTATATCGGCGAGAAGGTTGAACCATGGTCCTACATGAAGTTCCCCTACTACAAGTCTCAGGGTTACCCAAAGGGTTGTTACCGGGTCGGCCCACTTGGCAGGGTGAATGCGGCGACCCAAATTGCTACCCCTAAAGCAAACAAGGAACTTGAGAACTTCAGGAAGCTTACAGAGAAAGGGCTCCTCGGCTGTACACTCCTCTACCACTATGCCCGGCAGATTGAGCTTCTCTACTGCCTTGAGCGGGCTGAGGAGCTTCTAAAGAATCCGGGTATCTGTGGCACTGATATAAGGGTCACTGCTGGTCCCGCCAACAATGAGGGCATCGGAGTTATCGAGGCTCCCCGGGGAGTACTCGTTCACCACTACGGAGTGGAGAAGTACGGCAAAATCACCAAGGCAAATCTGATTGTTGCGACAGGGCATAACAACATTGCCATGAACCGTTCCATTGAGCTTGTAGCCAGGGAATACATCCACAAGGGCAAAATAGAAGAGGGAATGTTAAACCGGGTTGAAGGGGCAATACGCTGCTACGACCCCTGTCTGTCCTGTGCAACCCATGCTGTTGGTAAGATGCCCCTTAAGATTCAGATATACAACTTCAATGGAGAACTTATAGATGAAGTACAAAGGGGCTGAGTCGTGCCCAATGTTGATGAAGTCGTAAAAAGTCAAAAATCAGATGGCACAGTAAAAAGCTCCAGATGCAAGGCGCGCAAATCCGAACGAATGAGGCGTACTTACAGATACGCTGCAACGACTGAGGATGCAGCGGAACGCCGCAGATGGACTTTTTACGAAGCCGTCAATGTGGAAACCAAACTGTCTTCAATATGGATTATAGGTTATGGCAACCCCCAACGCCGGGACGATGGAATAGGTCCATATGCAGTTACAAAATTAAGAGAGATACTCAAACACAGGGAGGAAATCCATTTTTTTGCCCCTCATCAACTTGAGCCTGACCTGGCTTTTGAACTAAAGGATGCAGCTTTAATTATATTTGTTGATGCTGCTATGAACGAATTGAGAGGGGGATGGGAATGGACCAGGGTAGAGCCTGAACTCAGGAGTTTGTCCTACCTGACGCACCATTTTAATCCGGCATTTCTCCTGGGGCTTCTTCAATCTCTGTATAACGAAAATCCAGAAGCATGGATGATTTCTGTTCAGGGAGAGGATTTTGACATCGGAGAAGGGCTTACAAAGGAGGTTGAAGATAGAGTATCTGAGGTAGTTGCTGAGATAAAAGGTTTTTTAATGTCTAACTATATTGCATAGGAATTTCCATTTTAAGTACCTGGTAGGAGCGGCATTTATGAGGCCCGACGTTGCGGGTTCGATAAATCGAACCCCTACAGGTTCCCACCGAAGGTGCGCTATGTTCAAAAACAAACTGACAAAATGAGTTTTTTGTGATACCATGATACCATGGGTGGCTAAACAGGAGGGACAAATGAGCACGGGAAGAGACATACTTATAATTGAGGATGACAGGGATGTAGTTAACTCTCTCCGTATCATCCTGGAAAGCAATGATTTTACAGTGAGATACGCTTACAACGGAAAGGAAGGGTATGCGAAAATCAAGGAAAAGACACCCGATCTCATCATCCTGGACGTTATGATGAGCACAGACACAGAGGGATTTGATCTCGCATACAAACTCAGAGATGAGCCCCAGTATAAGAATATCCCCATCATTTTAGAAACGGGCTTTACTCAAAAGATGGCGGAAGAAGGCCCCGAAAGGTTTCAACATATACTGGGTGAAAGCTGGCCCGTCTCGTACATTTTGGAAAAACCAGTAGATCCTGAAGAATTGCTTTCAACAATCCAGGCCATTATCAAGGAACAAGGAGGTAGATAAACTCCGTTAGAGGGTTCGAAAGGGTATTTTCTTCTACACTCCGTTAGAAATATCGAGAGCTTTGAAAAAGTATCCAAAAAGGAACTGACTTTTATGAAAGTCGGATACGACCTGGTTAAGGAACAGCTTTTCTTCAGACAGGAACTCAAAGAAAGGGTCTTCTGGTTCATCCACCTCAGATGGATAGGGGCAGGGACGGCCATTGCAATAACCTGGGCAGTCTATCTCGGGGGACAGAGTCTGCCCATCCTCCCTTTAAACATTGTCCTTATCTTTATTCTCTTCTACAATGCAATATTCCTTTATATAGGAAAGCGACTGGAGGCGTTCAGGCCTAGGGAGGTCAGACCCTTCACCATATTTGCCCATACCCAGATATCTTTAGACCTTCTATGTTTATATACACTGATTTATTTCACAGGGGGTGTTTACAGCCCCCTTTTGATTTTTGTCATCTTTCATATCATTTTAGCGGGGATACTCCTCTCCCCTCTTAGCTGCTATCTATATGGAGTAATGGTTATTGCAGCACTTGGAGGTCTGGTTGTCCTACAGGATATAGGAATGTTGCCCCCAAAGCCCATCCTGTTCCAGATACACCTATTGCATTACAGCTATGGATCCAGTGGCATCTCGATTCCATACCTCACATTCGCCGCTGCCATCCTGATCTCGGCATTTCTCATCACCTCTGTCAAGGTTTCTCTGAGGACGAAGGCAAGGAGTTTGCTTGAGGTTTCCCACGAACTGGATTCGACTAATGCCAAGTTAACAGCTCTCTATGAGATGGTAAAGGAAATGGGTTCCCACTCTGACCTCAAGGAGCTTATGGACTCAGCAACACGATATGCAACAAGGATTATGGGTGTTAAGGGCTGTTCTATCAAGCTTTTGAATGATGATAAGAGGACACTTCGATTCGCTTCCGTATATGGCTTGAGCAGAGACTATATATCTAAAGAAAGCATAGATATTGAAAAAAGCCCTATCAACCTCAGGATAATTCAGGGGTCTCCCTATGCTATCGGTCATATCGATGAGAAAGATTACTTTCAGTACCCTGAAGATATCCTGAAAGAAGGGATAGCCTCGATGTTATGTTTACCCCTTCGGGCGGAAGAAGATTCCACAGGGATCCTATGTGTCTACAGCGACAAAACGTATCGATTCGATGAAGAAGATACGAAGTTTTTCTCCCTGATGACGGATCTCACGGCGCTGGCTATTGAAAATCTCCAATCGAGTCTCACAAGATCATGGTTTACCAAAAAGGCAGTTCATCAGATTCGTTCCCCCCTTAATGCCATTAGAAGTATGCTGAAGACCGTTACAGGAGGTTATGTGGGAGGGTTAAATGAGAAGCAGAAGGAACTTCTGATACGGACGGACAGAAGGGCAGAACTCCTGGGTAACCTTATAAGCGATATTTTGAGGTTTGATCATGACATTAAGGCAATTAACAGAATAAAATTTCTCGGCTTGAACCCTTCTATGATACTTAAACAGGTAGTTCAGTTATACCAGTCTGAAGCTATTGAGAAAGGAATAGAGTTCAGGACAGAGATTGAAGAAATTGGTAATATTATGATTGGAAACCATGAACTGCTGGACGAAATATTTACTAACCTCGTTTCCAACGCAGTGAAATATACCCCCAGAAATGGATTGGTCAGGATCAACCTCTCGATGAAGGGGGGAAACCAGATCTTATTTGAGATTTCGGATACGGGTATCGGAATATCCCGGGAAGATATACCTCGCCTGTTTACCGAGTTCTTCAGGGCTGATAATGCCAAGGCAATAGAGGAGAATGGGACCGGACTGGGGCTTATCATTGTCAAAGAAGTCGTTGATCGGCTGGGGGGAAGTATAGATGTAGAAAGCAAGGTAGGAGAAGGGACCCGCTTCACCTGTATACTTCCATTATCCCCCCCTTTGTCTCTGCCCCAAGGGGTTCGGAGATAAACTCCCAAGGGTGACAGCATGCATGAACTATCCATTGTCCAGAATATCATGGATATAGTAAACGAGCAGCTTTCAGTAAACAACCTGTCCAGGGTCACTAAAATAGGCATGAGGGTAGGCAAACTGGCGGCTATTGAACCGGCATCCCTGAAATTCTGTTTTGAGATCATGACCAGAGATACCAGAGCAGAAGGAGCCGTACTGGAGATCGATTCAGTCCCCATAAGGTACAGGTGTAGTGACTGTCAACTGGATTTTATCCTCGATGAACTGGATTTTATCTGTCCCGGTTGTACGGGAAACAGACTGGAGATAATCTCTGGAAGGGAATTGCAGGTAGTAGAACTGGAGGCTTGTTAGTTCACCCCGAAATTTTTCAGGACGGACTTATTAGATGAAGATAGGGATTGTAAAGGATATACTAGAAGCCAATGATATGATTGCCGAGGGAAACAGGAGACTGTTCAAGGAAAAAGGGACGCTTGTAATGAATCTGATGAGCTCTCCGGGGGCTGGTAAGACAACACTGCTTGAAAAAAGCATTTCTGCTTTAAAAGACAGGGTCAGGATCGGGGTTATCGAGGGGGATATTCAGACAGAACTGGATGCTGAAAGGATCCATAAGAAGGGGGTCGAGGTTGTTCAGATAAATACAGGTGGTGCATGCCACCTCAATGCCACCATGGTAAATCAAGGTATAGGGAAGCTTGATCTGGCAAATATTGACATCCTCTTTATCGAGAATGTAGGAAATCTGGTCTGCCCTGCAGAATTCAGACTGGGCGAAGATATGAAGGTAATGATACTGAGTATCGCAGAGGGAGAAGACAAACCCCTGAAATACCCCCTTATGTTTCACGAGTCTCAGGTATTAATTATAAATAAGATCGACCTCTTACCTTACTGTGATTGTGATATCATAAGACTGAGAGAGAATTCCCTGAAGGTCAATCCTAACTTGCGTATCTTTGAGGTCTCTTGCAAAACCGAGAGTGGGTTAGACGGCTGGTATGAATGGTTGGTTAAAGAGGTTGAGGGAAGATAGCTGATATTTGAGAAAGTAGAGAGGTACGTTGGCTCCGGAAGCAATCAAGGCAGAAAGATATGGAGATAAAATTCGGCTTTCCATTAAAATAAAGGGGATAGTCCAGGGGGTTGGGTTTCGTCCTTTCGTTTACAACCTGGCAAATAAATACAACCTTACAGGATGGGTGTGCAATTCTTCTGCCGGGGTGGAGATAGAAGTGGAGGGCAGCAGCCGTAATCTCGAAGGATTCGTTAATGAGATTAACTCTAATCCTCCTGTATTGTCCCACATAGAAAATATAGAAATTCAAGGCAATCTTAGCCTCCAGGGATACAACAGGTTTGAGATAAGGGAGAGCCTCAGGGAAGAGGGGCAGTTTGTTCCTGTCTCCCCGGATATCTCTGTCTGCGAGGATTGTCTCGATGAACTGTTCGACCCTGCGGACAGGAGATACCTTTACCCCTTCGTCAACTGTACCAACTGTGGTCCCAGGTTTACTATCATCAAGGATGTCCCCTATGACAGGGATAAGACCACCATGTCGGAATTTATCATGTGTTTACCCTGTAAAAGTGAATACGAAGACCCTTTGAACCGGAGATTCCATGCTCAACCAAATGCCTGTCCAAAATGTGGGCCTGAGATATCCCTTTTCGACTGTAACGGGAAAAGGGTGTATTGTCAGGACATTGTCAATGAGGTAGCCCACCTCATCCTTCATGGTTTTATTGTTGCCATAAAAGGGATTGGGGGATACCATCTTGCCTGTGATGCCACCAACAGGGAAGCGGTGACAAGGCTTCGGGGCAGAAAATATCGTGAGGATAAACCCTTTGCTCTGATGGTAGAAGGGATTGAAGAGATAAAAACCTTTTGTTATCTGGAAAGGGAGGAAGAGTCCCTACTCCTTGATCCTAAGAGGCCAATAGTCCTTTTAAAGAAGAGGGGGGATTCCAATCTTATTTCAGAGGAGGTAGCACCAGGGAACAGATACCTTGGGGTTATGCTTCCCTATTCTCCCCTTCACTACCTGATTTTAAAAGAGGTAAAGAGACCTCTGGTGATGACAAGCGGTAATATATCAGATGAACCCATCGCCTACCACGATTCCGAGGCGATACTGAGATTGGGCAGGATTGCCGACTACTTCCTGCTCCACAATAGAGAAATCTACCAGAGGACAGATGACACTGTAGCTCGTATATTCGACGGCGCCGCAATGATGATACGGAGATCAAGGGGTTATGTTCCCCTCTCGATAACACTGCCCCTTTCTGGAGGTGAGGTTCTGGCATGTGGGGGACAATTAAAGAATACCTTTTGTCTTACCAGAGGAAATCATGCCTTTTTAAGCCATCATATAGGGGATCTGGATAACCTGGAGACCCTCCGTTCCTTTGAGGGAGGGATAGAAGATTTCAAAAGGCTTTTTCACGTGAGACCAAAAGTAACCTGCTATGACTTACATCCCGATTATCTCTCAACAAGATACGCCCTGGCTCAGGGAGGAGAAAAGATAGGGATCCAGCACCACCATGCCCACCTGGCATCCTGTCTTGGGGAAAATGGTGTAACGGATAGGGTTATAGGGGTAATATTTGATGGTTCAGGGTATGGAGAGGATGGCAAGATATGGGGCGGTGAGTTTCTTGTAGGGGATTTTAGCTCCTTTGAGAGGATGGCGCACCTGGAATATGTACCTATGGCCGGCGGGGAGAAGGCGATCAAAGAGCCTTACCGGATGGGATTCGCCTACCTCCTGGAGAGCTTCGTTGATGACGCGTTCAGGGTGATTAATATCCTTAACTTAAGATGGGATATTGAAAGGCTTCATATCTTTAAGCAGATGATAGAAAGAGGAATCAATTCTCCTCTGACCTCAGGTATGGGTAGGCTGTTTGATGCAGTATCTGCCATACTGGGCGTAAAGGAAAAGATAAACTACGAGGGTCAGGCGGCAGTAGAGCTGGAGATGTTAGCATCTCATGGCGAAGAAGGGGAGTACACCTTTGAGCTTCTCGACACTTTGCCCTTAACGATCAGGGCTCAAGGTGTAATAAGGGGCATAATAGATGACCTTATGTCCAGGACAGAGAAAGGTATAGTATCAGCACGGTTTCACAATACCATCTCAACTATCATCATTGAGGTATGCAGACGGATAAGGGAAAAGACAGCCTTAAATATGGTAGCATTGAGCGGCGGTGTTTTTCAGAATGTGAGATTGCTGAATTTATCCGTTGACAGATTAAAGAAAAATGGGTTTCTTGTCCTCACCCACCACGATGTTCCACCCAACGATGGGGGGATATCTCTGGGACAGGCAATGGTAGCCCTCAAAAAACTGGAGAAGTGATGTGTCTAGGTGTCCCTGCCCGAATTGAGGAAGTCCGGGGAGAAATGGGTACAGTATCTATCGGTGAGGCAAAGGTTGAGGTAAGCCTCGCTCTCGTAGACGATGTATCCACAGGGGATTATGTCCTGGTACATGCTGGTTTTGCCATTGCCAGGGTTGACGAAAAGGAAGCAGTCGAAACCCTTTCCATGATAAAGGAGATGATAAGCTAAAGACTGATGACTGGTAGCTGAATGCATACAGGAGATGTTTTTGGATGAAGTATATTGATGAATTCAGGGATCGGAATCTCTGCCTGTGCCTTATAAAAAAAATGGAATCCATCATGGGAGATTCTGAAGTAACCATTATGGAGGTCTGTGGAACCCATACTATGTCCATCTTCCGCTCAGGGATCAGGTCCCTCCTTCCTCAGTCAATAAGGCTGCTTTCAGGTCCGGGGTGCCCGGTGTGTGTTACCCCTGCCGCCTACCTGGACCATGCAATTGCCCTGTCAGAGACAGAAGACTTGATAATTGCTACCTTTGGCGACATGATGCGGGTTCCTGGTTCAATTTCAAGTCTGGAAACGAAAAGGGCAGCAGGCAAAAAAATAGCGGTAGTTTATTCACCCCTTGATGCCTTGAATATAGCCAGGAATAACCCTGATAAAAAGGTGGTATTTCTGGCTGTTGGTTTTGAGACTACATCCCCCTCTGTAGCAGTGACAGCTATAGAGGCTAAGAAAATGGGGATTTCGAATCTATACTTTCTGTCTGCCCATAAACGGATCCCACCGGCACTGAGATTACTGGCAGAAGACAGTGAATTAAAGGTAGATGGCTTTATCCTGCCAGGTCACGTGAGCACCATTATCGGTGTGAATACATATCTTTTCCTTGCTGAGGGATATGGCATACCTTCGGTCATCTGCGGATTTGAACCCCTTGACATCCTTCAGGGTATCTGTATGATTCTGTACCAGCTTAAGGAAAGAAGGGCTGCTGTAGAGATTCAGTACAGAAGGGTAGTAAAGAATGATGGAAACCCGGGAGCAATGGCTCTGTTAAATAAGGTGTTTATCGAAAAAGACAGTGAATGGAGGGGGCTCGGAACAATAGCCAATAGTGGCTATGCTATGGGGGAGGAGTATAAAGAACTCGACGCCGGAGAGGTATTTCGTTTGAAAGAAAGACCTTCGGTTGAAAACGAAGGTTGCATCTGCGGGGAGATACTGAAGGGGAGAAAGGTTCCGAATCAGTGTCCCCATTTTGGCGGAAATTGTACCCCCTATTCTCCTTTGGGCCCCTGCATGGTAAGCAGCGAGGGAAGTTGTGCCGCCTATTACAAATATGGATAAAAAGATACTCCTGGCTCATGGCAGTGGGGGAAGTCTATCTCACAGCCTTATTGATAAGGTTTTCCTTAAGAACTTCGATAACCCTTTCCTTTCAGAAAAGGATGATGGGGCAATAGTTGAGATAGGGGGAACAAGGCTTGCCTTCACTACGGATTCCTATGTGGTGAAACCTATATTCTTTCCAGGAGGAGATATTGGTAAACTCTCGGTCTTTGGGACAGTGAATGACCTGGCAGTCATGGGGGCAGAACCGCTGTATATCTCCTGCGGTTTTATAATAGAGGAGGGATTGGATCAAAGGGTACTCGAAGAGATAGCCCTCTCTATGACTCAGGCAGCACAGATTGCCGGGGTGCTTTTAGTTACCGGAGACACCAAGGTAGTTGAAAAAGGAGGAGCAGACAGGATTTACATAAATACCTCCGGTGTCGGGATAGTAAAAAAAGACCTCTCCGTGAAAGGAATTGAAACTGGAGACAGAATCATACTTTCGGGAAGTGTTGGGGAACACGAAGTTTCGGTGCTTTTAGCCAGGGAGGAGTTTCCTTTTCGCTCCCGGGTTACAAGTGATCTTGCCCCTTTAAACCAGCTTGCATCTGATATCCTTGAGGTAGATGGGGTGAAGTTTATGAGAGACCCTACCAGGGGTGGACTGGCAACTACCCTGAATGAAATCGCCGAAGGTATAGGTCTGGGTATTGTGGTTTATGAGGATAAGATAGGGGTATCTGACGGAGTGGCAGCGGTGTGTGAACTCATTGGACTTGACCCTTTGTACCTGGCAAATGAAGGGAAGATGGTGGTAGTAGCGAAACGGGATTGCACCGGTGAGGTGCTTAAGATAATGAAAGGTAATCCCCTGGGAAAGGAAAGCGAAATTATTGGTGAGGTGGCGGCTGAGTTAAACGGCAGGGTCTGCCTTAGGACAAAGATTGGTGGTACAAGAATCCTGGATATGCTGGCAGGTGAACAGCTGCCGAGGATATGTTAGCACCCCATGAGCTTTTCAAGGTCATAATCACCCCGAAGGAAGGCATCCTTCAGCAGCTGGACAGAATCCTCATTAGTCATGGCAACATCCATCTGCCTGAAGAACTGAAAGAGACTTCCTATCATCTCCAGGTGGCTGACGGTCTCCTCCCTGGTTGCCTTCCCCAGACGAGCATTGACCAGATCGTGACTTACCTCGACAGATAAATCATACTCTCTGAGAATTCCGGCGATGGCTCTTGCCCTTCGACTACGGCGGGTGTAGTCCGCCGCTCCGCCTCTGAAGGTCAGGCTGATGTAGTTTTTATTCGGCGTGTTGCCGCAATAGGTATCTACCACGCTGAAATGATACCCGACCCTTGCCGTGTAGTTAAGATAATTATCAGAAATGATGGCATAGCAGGGATCTCGGAAGGTTGATTCCGTCTCCGGGCTGTTCACAGCATGGCGCATCATTATTGAGAATAACCCCCGAAAGTCCATGGGTCTCGGTCCAAAGCGGGGTATCTTTTCGTGCAGCATCCCTCTGAGAAGTGCAGCAAGGGGTACAGAGGCAATCTGGGAAGGTTTCACCCTTCGTCCCCTGGGCATTCCTTCAATACCCCCGCCAAGATCTATAAGGTAGAGATCAATAGGGAGAAAAACATCCAGGTAGTAGCTGGATGCCCGGAGATCCCCGACCCTCTTGCCCATCATGAACATCTCCTTGTAGGACTTTTCGTGGATATAACGGGCAAGATCGTGGAGGGTCCGGCATTTATCTGCTGTAAATTCAGGAGAACGCGGATCTGTAAGGTAAAGAGGCGCAACAAGCTCGATAACTCTCTCGAGGAGTTGAAACCTTGGTGAGGGGGACTTTTGTACCCCTGAATAAAAACCCCATTCCTCAGCCTCTTTCTCTTCCCTTATGGGAAGCTTACCCTCATATACAAAGCCGTTGTTTGCATCTACGGTAATCATCGTGCCCGGAGGAATTTCACGCGTTGCTACCCTGGTATTCAGAAGGGTTGGTACCCGAAATTCCCTTGCCAGGGAAGCCATATGGCCGGTGGTACTCCCGAAGTCAGTAACAATAGCCCGTGCCTTCGACATAACCCTTATGAACTTGGGCGAGGACCTTCTGGCAACCAGAACCCCGCCACCGGGGAAGGTATCCATGCCTTCATCCTCAGTTATGTGGACAGCCGGACCGCTACCCACGCCGGGACATGCCACTTCTCCTCCTCTCACCAGTACCGGGAAACCGTCTACAGGCATATCGGTGTGAACGATATGCTTGAAAAGACGTAAAGGCCTGGACTGGAGAAGAATGATCTGCCGGTTTTTATCCATCGCCCACTCAATATCCTGTGGGGCACCGAAGTGAGTCTCCAGCTTAAGAGCCCACTGTGCCAGTTGCTGCGCTTCACTATCGGTAAGGCAATCCTGTCCAACCTCCTCCAGTCTGAGTGTTTCCTCTTTCAGCCCGGCATCCGGGGAAGGGATGAAACGGCTTTTCTGCTGGGAAGGAATCCGGGTAATCACGTATCCCCTATCTTCCCTTGGAACAAAGATACTCTCCGGCGAGGTTCTCCCCTCCACCAGAGGTAGCCCCAGCCCGCGTATAGCCTGGATCAGTACATACCCTGAATCAGGCTGGTTGGGATCCTTTGAAAAGGCAACTCCGCTTACCAGGGCATCCACTATAGCGATACACCCCACAGCCATCTCTGCGGAATCAGCTAATATCCCGTGGAGGAGCTGATAGTGGATCGCTTCAGGAGAGTAAAGGCTGGCCACTACTTTAAGATAGGCGCTGAGCAGCCCCTCTCGACCTACGTTGAGGAGTGATAAAAACTGACCGGCAAACGAAAAATCACTGTCCTCTCCCAGGGCACTGGAACGCACTGCCAACGAGGGACTCGACCCAATCCTCCGGGCAAGCCGTCCATAAAGGTCGAACATAGCTTCCCTGAGAGCGATGGGAACCTCTACCTTTTCTATCATTTCTCTGATGTCCCGGCTAATCCCTGCTACATTCCCTGATGAGAGGAGTTCCATGTGCCTGTCCTGCACCCATGAACGTATACCGCCTTCTTCAATAACCAGCCGAAAGCCCTCGGTAGTAACAACAAAGCCGTCCGGTGTAGGCAATTGCAGGACATTCCTTATCTCACCAAGATTTGCCATCTTACCACCCGTCAGATCGGCGTGATTTCTGAATATTGCAGACATTTCGAGCACGAGTTCGGCAGGAACCGTCTGGCTTGAGTCCTCAACTAAAGTCGTCAGGGCAGCCGTGTTCTGTCCCAGAACCTTTCTCAAATCGGGATAGCGGGCATCAGAGATGACATTCAGGCTCTCCACCATGGCATGGACATCCGCAATGGCACGCATTACCTTCCGTTTTATGAAAGAACGCTCAATATATTCCCTTTTCAAGAATTTGTGTTCCAGATCAGCCATAGTTTCGAGGAAACTGTTGTTTGCGGAGAGAAGCTTACGGAATTCGGCGTGATAGAGCTTAAGTCTTGCCACCTGGGCGGCATGGTCAATGCTTTCTTCCCTGCAAATACCAACTATTTCGAGGAAAAAAAGAATGCTGCGCCACAGCATGGCAGCTATCCGGCACAGCCATTCAACCGCCCTTCCTGAACTGTTGGGTGGTTTTATACCTTCCATTTAAGATCGCCTTCGCCGCAAAAAGATTTCAAGAATTCGAGGGGTCGAGGGGCGGGGTAACCCCGCCCCTCTTATGCCTCCTGATTTATAGGTTCTTTGCCACTGCTGCCTTTATCATTTCCACCAGTTTCAGAATCGGGTATGGCTTTAAAAGATAGGCAAAGGCTTCGCCCTTTAAGGTATTTTCCTCTTCAGTTAAAGAGGAGTGACCGGTCAGGAGGATAACCCGGGTGGGCAGTGAGAGGCGTTTGATTTCTGACAGGACATGGAGACCGTTCATCCCTGGCATCTTGACGTCGAGCACCACCACATCGAAGTATCCCTGAACAACCCGAGCCAGGGCAGACAAACCATCTGCTGCCACTTCTACATCGAAGCCCCGACGGCTCAGGACCCTGCGCAGACTGGCCGTGAAATCAACCTCGTCGTCAACAAGCAAGACTTTAATCCCTTCCATAGAGCCTCGTTTTCTTCCATAGTAATCTGACTAATTCCCGGCAGCTTTTCTTGCGGAGGGCATATATCATGATCGGATCCGAAGCCGGATTAATGGTCTTAACCTCTACCCACCGCGTGGGCAACAACATGCCATGCAACATACCCAAAACACCCAGTCCCATCATAAAGGGACCGGTTACAGAAAGATAGGGATAGAGAAAGATAACAAAAACCACCATTGCCCCTCCCACGCCTATCTCCCCTATCCTCACCTGACGTCGAACATGTAAAGACTCGATACGGTCAAAGGAGACTTCTTCAATTAAAAGATTATCCTCCTCATCGGTGCCAGGTGGTCGGCCAGACAGCAGCACGTCTTTGACGTAGAAAAGACGGCGATCCGTCGCGAACATACTGATAGCCTCCTGGTCAGGTTCTCTGAGTACCGACTGGGTCAGCCGAAAATGGGAACGAACAACATGATGCTCCCTCAAGATGGTCTCCCCCTTCTCCATCCTCATCCTGATGAGTGCACGGTAAAGGTCCAGCGTGCGCCCGGTTAGCTCGTGCTGAAATGCCTTCTCGGTGAGATCACCCCTGACACGTTTGGGATAAAGTTCTCTGATCCTGGCCCTAAGGGCATATACCTCTTCAGTCATCGTAAGGATATTCACCTGGTGAGGTTCTCGAAGCATGGAGACCCGGCATCATGGATGTAACAATAGCCACAAAGAGAACAAAGACCACAACAAAGGCATCCCACGGATCCCATTCCTTGATCGTGGAGTTATAGAGCAACCAAAGGAAGAACCCATACAGAACTATGTTTGCAATAATATGAAAGAATTTCATTGGTTCACCTCCTCGTTATAATAACGCATCACGCAGCCACGCTACGTAGATCACCGCAGCAACACTGAGGCTGATTGTCAGCAGCAGGATCCAATATCCTACCATACTATCAATAAACCATCTCATTATAACGCCCTCCTTTTCTAAGTTCAAGTGCTATTTTGCCACTACCAGCGGGGGTATCCATGCGGGGACAGGTTTCCCCTTCTGGTAACGGAGCGAAAATAGCACCAGAGAAACGATGAAACTACAGAGAAACAGCATCTCCCCCAGGGTAAATACCACAGCAAAGAAAGAGAGTACCTCGTATTTTGAACCGGTCAACATATAGAAGAGTCTCAAAAATGCCCCCACTGTAGCCAGGACGAGGGAGTAACTGAGGATGTAACGTATAGCAGGCCCGCGCACGTATGACGTGGCAATACTGCCGAACTGCGCTCCAAACATGGCACCCACGATCATGAAGAGGACGGCAATCATGTCTACATTTCCCATCATCGAATGTCTCAAGGCACCATAACCACCTGAAACTGCAATTTCCAGTAGGTCCGTCCCCACAGCAATGTGTGTCGAGGCACCAACCACATAAACCAGTGCAGGCACTCTGATAAAGCCGCCCCCTACACCGAAGAATCCTGCCATTATCCCTGTTACAATGCCCACAACAACGATGACCCACATGGAAACCACAATACGGGCAGTCCTGCAGCGCACAATAGGAAATAACGGAATGCTCTGGAATATCCTGGGCCCTCTGCTCACACTTAGCTCACGGCCAACCTTTTTACCACTCTTTTCGAGCTCGCTGATCTTCTTGGTTGATCTGTGGGTCTCTACCTGCGTATAAACAAAGAGACCAATCATGATGAGCACTGAAGCGGTGAGGAGAATAATACCGGAAAGCCCGAGCTTTTTAGTGTAGGTAAGAAGCCTGACCCCCTGTTCTACCCCTAACATAGTTCCACCCACCATCGCCAGACCCAGGACCCAGTCTATATTTCCGAGCTGCCTGTGGCGCACCGTAGCCACGATAGACTTGCCCGCGATATGGGTCATATCAATTCCAGAAGCCATGTAGCCCGGGAAACCGAACACGATAAGGGCTGGAGTGACCATGTAGCCGCCCCCTACCCCGATAAAACCGCCGACCATACCTACCGTCAGGCCAGTCAAGACCAGGAGGAATATCGGCGCCTGTATACCTGCAATTAAAAAATCAAACATTGTTCTGCCTCCTCTAATCAATGAATGCCTTCAAAATGTTCTATCTTTTCCACCTTGAATCCTAAAATATCGGTGAAACCCTCTGCCAACAACCCTAGACTCAATCCTAAAGCCAAAATTATAGATACATTCCACACCCCGGACCATGGATTTGTTTTGATATCCTTATGCTTGAAGGTGTCCTTGTATTTAAAACCTTTTGCCTCTTTTACCTCCTTGGGCACCATCACCTTCAGATACCTGTCTTCTATCTTAGCCCGCTTACCCTTTTTTATAACCTCATTATTGATGATTCCATCGGCGTTTGCTGGCAAACGGTCCCCTTTCTTGACCGGCACTGCCTGAAGGCCGTGGATAGTCTCAAAGGAACCAATCTCTAACATTGCCGGTTTCTCCTTCGAAGCGTCTTTGAAAGCTTTCGTATTAACAGCGTACCCCTCCGCGCCCGCCTTATAATAATACCACGAAACCATCTGCCCTGAATAATAGGAGTGGAATGCGTAATAAAATAACGCTACCGCCACTATCGTCCAGAACAGAAACTTAACTGCTCCCCTTCCTTTCGATACCTCTGCCATGTAATGACCTCCTTTATCTAGATTTTGCAACCCTGTTTTAAATGCCCCTGACTTGTTTTGATCTCTTTACCCCGTGGACCGCATTTTTACCTGGCACTATTATTAGCAAAGTACGTGCCATTTTATAAACAAGCATTCAGCCATCAGCTTTCAGCAAAAACAAAAAGCACTAGTAGAGCGTTTTGTAATTGAGATGTCATATCAACCACTTCGCTACACTCAGGGCAAGCTCCGGGAGATATCTTCTAATCATGCATCCCGATAGGTCGGAACTGAGATTTCTCGCTTTGCTCGAAATGACAGTGTTGCATATTTATGAAAGAATGTACCAGAGGTTACTGATCGCTTACGGATGAAAGCTTGCTCTATGGGTGTGAAAATGTACGATTTACCGGCAGGGGAAGACTTCCCCTCCCTGAGGTATGTCAGGATTTTTTACAACCTGTAAAGTTTTCTGTCATTGGTGGAGACTCGGGATATCAAATCTCCTCTGTTTTCACCGATCTTTCCACCTTAATATGGTATTTTTCAATTCTGGCCAGGAGGGTAGGCCTGGAAAGACCGAGGAGCTTCGCAGCACGGCTTTTGTTGCCACCTGCGATATCGAGTGCCTCGCGGATGATTACACTGGTGAAACGCTCACGCAAAGAATCAAATACATACTCATTATTTCCTGACAGGAGTGCCCTGCGGACCCATTGCTGGATCGTCTCCTCAGGACAAAGCTCCTCCAATTTTCCAATCATTGCATCCTTTTTCTCAATGGCCTGGGAGATATCCTCCGGCCGAATGGGGTAACCCCGGCTGAAAATCAGGGCTTTTTGTATGGCATTGGACAATTCACGGACATTGCCGGGCCAGCTATAACGGTTGAGCATCTCCTTTGTCTCCAGGGTCATACCTGGATTATCCATGTTCATATCTCTGGCAAACCTGGCGAGAAAATGATCGGCAAGCCGCGGAATATCCTGTAGACGCTCCCGTAAAGGGGGGAGCCAGATAGTAACTACCTTTAGCCGGTAATAGAGATCCTCCCGGAAACACCCATCTGCAATTGCTGTTTCAAGGTCCCGGTTGGTCGCAGCGATAATACGGACATCTACCGGGATGGGATCACGTCCACCGAGGCGCTCGATACTCTTTTCCTCAAGCAGGCGAAGTATCTTGGACTGGATACTAAATGGCATATCTCCTATTTCATCAAGTAATATTGTTCCCTTATGTGCCTGTTCGATCCTCCCTATGCGGCGACTCACAGCACCGGTGAATGCCCCTTTTTCGTACCCGAATAGTTCACTTTCCAGCAGTGTTTCAGGGATAGCCACGCAGTTGATCACCATAAAAGGTTTGTCTGCTTTGAGGCTGTGCTGATAAAGGGCGCGCGCCACCAGCTCCTTTCCCGTCCCGGATTCACCCCGGATGAGCACCGTGGCATCAGTGGGAGCTACCCGACCGATAGTCTTGTAAAGCTCCTGCATAGCTCTGCACTGTCCAATAATGATCTCAGAAGATTCCGTTTTGGAAACAACGTCCATCTCTACCCTGGAGCGGACAAGGCGACCTGCCTCCAATGCCTGATTAATAAGTTTCAGGATGTCGGGGATATCGAAAGGCTTGAGGACATAATCAAATGCCCCCAATTTGGTTGCCTCGATAGCCGTTTCGGTAGTGCCGAAGGCTGTCATAACGATTACCGGGAGCTTCGGATCTATCTCCCGGATAGCCTGAAATGTCTCCAGACCACTCATTCCCGGTAGACGCACGTCCAGAATAACCAGATCAGACATAGCCGATTTTATTACAGAGAGACCTGCTTCACCGCTGGAGGCAGTTAATACTGTATGTCCCTCCTCTGTTAAAAGCTTTTCAAAGCTCTGTCTCAATTGATGATCATCGTCAACAATCAGGATAGTTCCCATCGTCCTTTTCCTTACAGGGAAGAGTAATGATAAAATGTGCCCCTTCTCCTTCCTGTGATCTGAGATCCAACCGACCGTCGTGTTCTTCCACAATTCGCAGGGCAATGCTTAAACCCAGGCCTGTTCCCTCCTCTTTGGTACTGAAAAAGGGTAGAAAGACCTTATCCTGTAGATCTTCCGGGATACCCGGGCCATTGTCTATCACCCTTATGATAACCTCTCTTCCTGAATCCCCTTCACCCTCTTCTTCCTTTATCCTAATGATGCCGCCATTTGTCATAATTTCGCAGGCATTGACCAGTATATTTATCAGGGCTTCTTTCAACTGATATGGATCTGCCAGAATCAAGGGGAGCCTCTTTTCACGACAGAGTTCTACCTCAATGCCAGAGGATTCAAAGCGATGCCAGAGTAGCTGACATGCCAGATCCACTACATCCGAGGGGCTGATCTTTTCCATCCTTGGCTTGAGCGGACGGGAGAAGGCAAGAAAGTTTTGCAGAATGGTATCAATATGGTGGATCTCCTCGGAAATCACCTCAAGATCCTCCTTCTGGCCAGCAGAGAGGGAAAGGGCACGCCCCAGGGAAAATAATCGAATTTTCAACGAAGTCAAAGGATTCCTGATACTGTGGGCTACACCTGCTGCCAATTTTCCTACCATTGCCAATTTTTCTGATTGTACAAGATTAGCCTGACTCCTTGCCAGTTTGCTCTGCGTCTGATCTACATCCTTGATCAGACCATACACCTGGTGGCTGAGAGTCTTAACCTCGTCTGAAGAAGGAACCCTGTCGCCGTCATCAGGAAGTGTTTCTCTGGTCAGTTGACGAATAGGTTCCAAGACCTGTTTAAAAAGGATATAAGCGAGTAATACCCCCGTCATGCCAGCAACCTGTATAAATACCATTATCATAGCATTGTTAAATCGAGTCCGTGAAAGGACCTCGTTTCGTACCATGGCAATACTCTTTTCATGGATACCCTTATATTGCTCACAAAGATTATAAATGTCCATGAACTGCCGGCGAATCTCCATGTGAAGCCTGGAACCGGCTTCCTTTTCTCCCTTCTGATAAAACCTGATAACCTGCCTGCGTGAATCGTTATAATGGCTATATTCCGACCAGATCCTGTCCAGGATATTCCTTCCCATCTCTGTTTGTACCGATTCCCGGGCTTCCCTGAGGGTTTTATTGAAGACTTGGTGATTCTGCTCCAGTTGTCTTAACCAGTCAGGGTTGCCATCCATGAAATAATAGCTTGTGAACCCCTTCTGTCTTGCCAGTGCAGTTTCCAGGTTGACTGCCACCCGGAAAGAGGTTACATCCTTATCAACCACTCTGGTAAAAAGCGATTCTATAACCTCTGCGTACCAGATTGTTACCACACTACAACCTATAACAGTTAAAATCAGAACAGACAGGATAAGTATTATGCGTGCCCGCAGGCTAATAATCTTTCGCATACACAGCTTCCCCACGGTTGACGGACTCGTAAAAAGTCAAAATTGGAATGGCAAAGTAATCCGCCAGAGGCGGACAGATGGACTTTTTACGACGCCATCAAGGTCGGAGGTCAGATATTAGAGGTCTGAGGTCTGAAAATTTCCGTCTGTCATCTATTCTCTTCTGCTATTGCCTTTCGCTCATGGGCATTCTCGATAGCGGAAACAACTGTTTCCACAGGACACGGTTTGAGGAGGACTTCTGTAACGCCCATTTTCAGTGCCTCGGTTACACGTTCGATGTCCAGGTAGCCGGTCAAGAGAATTACCGGTGTAAGGGTATCTTGATCTCGGATTGCTTTCAGGGTCATCAACCCGTCCATCTCGGGCATCTTGAGATCAAGTACGATGACGTCGAACTTCCCAGCAGAAATGATGGCAATTGCCTCAGACCCGCTGTAAGCAGAGTGAACTACCATCCCTCTTTTTCGCAGGACCTTGGTTAAGGACTCCAGAAAGAGCTTCTCATCATCAATCAGAAGAACACGCGTTGAATTTGACATACCGGTTCACCTGCCTGATTCCTGTTGTTTGATTCTTTCTTCCTCGATCAACTTTCTCTGGTATGCCTGGCAGACCTTTTCATGGAGATCGGCAATATTGGCTGGTTTCATCACAAAATCAAAAGCCCCTAATTGCATCCCTTCAATCCCCGATTCAACAGTCCCATGTCCTGTAAGTATTACCACTTCTACAAGAGGTTCTTTTTCCTTAATTTCTTTCAGTGTGGCAATACCATCCATCCCCGGCATCTTCATGTCAAGGATTACAACGTCGAACTCTTTTTCCCCGAGGGTACGGATAGCACTTTCTCCGTCATTTACAGCAATGACATCATACCCTCTTTTAGATAGAAGCTTCAGGACGTTGTTGGCAAATGCCACCTCATCATCAACCAGGAGAATTCTGGGTATTTTCATTTTCGGTTTCTCCTTTCTAGGCAGAAGAGTGAGGATTTATAAAAACATCATCCAAATTTTCCTGAACGTCGGCAGGCGGCATGAAAGGGAGGAAGAGATTGAATTGGGTGCCCTTCCCTATCTCACTCTGCACTGAAATGTCTCCTCCCAAACGCCTGATAATGCTGTAGGAGATGGAAAGTCCCAATCCGGTTCCTTTTCCAACGGGCTTCGTGGTGAAAAACGGGTCGAACATTTTTTCCATGTTCTCAGGAGAGATGCCCGAACCTGTATCCGCAACCACAATCTCCACCCCCTCGCGTTGATTGTTGGAACGGGTACTGATACTGATGGTTCCATAAGGCTTCCCGTCATGCGCATCAAAAGCATTGGTGATAAGGTTTAAAAATACCTGCTGAAGCTGGGAGGGGTCAGAGAGGAAGGCTGGGAGATCCTTATCCAGGTCAGCAGAAAACTGAATGCCCATTCCTTTTGCCCTCCCCTCCATAAGCTGGATGATTTCTTCAAGAAAGGCATTTAGATTTACCGTCTCCAGACGGGATTTGGTACGGCGCGAAAACCTGAGAAGGTTCTGGGTAATAAGATTACAACGCTGCACCTGGGCATCTACCTGAGATAAAGATGTAAACAATTCCGTTTTAAAGCTATCGTCTAGATTCGGTGTTTCCTCAACTGAATCCCTTATAACCTGGTTTTCGGTCAGGATGATCGCCAGAGGATTATTGATCTCGTGGGCTACCCCTGCGGAAAGCTCGCCCAGGGAAGCTAATTTACTAGCCTGGGTGAGTTGCTTGTTCAGCCGGTCTGCCTCTTCGTCTCGTTTTTTTATGACTTTAATCATATATCGGGTACTGATCACAGAGATGATCAGGATGACAAGGAGGCTTAAGTGGAGGAAAATTAAGGCTGCCCGATTGGCATGGTTCACATCCCTGAAGGCTTCGGAATAATCCTGTTTTATCACCAGCTTCCAACGGGGATTTTGAAGCCAGGTATAGGCTATTATCTGACGTGGAAACTGCTGATTTGGATCATCTCTGTCAGTTTCTAAAATACCGATTCCACTTTCCTTATGGAAAAACGCCGCCGGTAAGGGTGCCTTTTCCATAATTTTACCGCTGAAACGAGGAGTGGTTTGCAAAATTCCCTCCCGATTAGAAAGGTATACCTCACCGGTCCTGCCCATCTTGACGTTTTCAACCAGGGAACGAAAATATTCCGTATCTATACTCGCCCTTAAAATCCATTTCCTGTTCCCCTCAGTTCGGAGGACAGCAATGATAAAGTGCGGGGCATTCCGAAACCCCATAAACATATCACTGATATAAACCCCCTTTTTCATGACTTCTTTAAACCAGAAAGTCTTTGAATAGTTTTTCCCCATCAAATCGTAAGGGCCGACATAGGCAAGATGCCTCCCCTGGTCATCGATAATGCCTAAGTCCGTAAAAAAACAACCCTCCCGGTTCATGACGTTGAAAACACGCCTGAGGTTTGGAGTTTTTTGCAGATAATCGGGAGAATGGGTAAAAATCACTAATTGGAGATCGGAGGTTCGTTCTCTTAAAAACAATTCTATTATTCCCCGGTGGTGTTCAACCTGACTCTTGAAGTAGTTCTCTATCCTCATCCTGGAAAATCCGGAGTAGTAAATGTAGATACCCCAGCCAACCAGAAAAAGGGGAGCCAGGGAACAGATAAGGGTAAGGAATACAAATTTCCGGTATAGTCTGGAATAATGATTTTTTCCCCCTCTTTCTCCGCCGATCTGATCTCCATTGCCAATAGTTTCCGATCCAAGCTTCATGAATGAACCCCTTTTCAAGAAGGTACTATGTCTCTAATAAAAAAATCGCCACCCTCATATTATCACGGGTACATTTATCTACGGGAATGAGAGTGCAACTAATATGCCAGAGGTGGGGAAAGCAATAAAAAATTCCCTCGATATGCCTCAGGGATTTTTTGCCTTAAATATTTTCGAAAAATTCATTGTAATAACTCTCCAAATTTGGTAGAATTAAAAACTCTTAAATCTTAATAGCCAGCCTAAATCCAATATAACAATACTAAAGAAGAGGATAATAGTCAACGGATAAAAGTTCTCACCCATACGGCAAGGACGGCATGCGGAATCATCCAATTAGATAAAGAAGACATAGAAATATCCCGACTGCTCAAGATAGGATTAATTTAATAAAAAGGAGGTAATAGTGTATGTAAAGGAGTTAAATCAATCATTGAGAATCTTGTAGGAAAGGAGATTTTGAAGGTTTAACCTGACCGTGTTGAAGAAGCTGTAAAAACGACTAAATTCAGAAAGGAAATAAAAAAATGATTTCAAAACTAAAAACTAGGCAATGGGTAACTACAGGCATATTGAGTTTTGCTCTTCTGTCTTTTGCTGCCCCCCTCTTTGCAAGTGAAGCAGAGCTTAATATTCCTGTCCTAACCGCGACTCAAAACAACCTATTAATGGTTGGTTTTCTCATTTGTTTTCTGGGTATGTGTTTTGGCCTTTATGAATACATCAAGGTTAAAGGCTTGCCTGCTCATAAATCAATGTTAGATATATCAAACATTATTTTCCAGACCTGCAAGACGTATTTGATCCAGCAAGGAAAGCTGTTGATTATTCTGGAGATCTTTATTGCCATCTGTATCGGCTATTATTTTGGTGTATTGCAAGCCATGCCGGCACATGGAGTTTTACTCATTTTAGGCTGGTCGGTGGTTGGGATACTCGGTTCTTATGGCGTGGCGTGGTTTGGGATAAGGATGAATACCCTTGCAAACAGCCGGATGGCATTTGCCTCCCTGGAAGGCAAGCCATTAAAATTACTTGATATTCCTTTAAGATCCGGCATGAGCATCGGACTCCTCTTAGTATGTGTGGAGCTCATAATGATGCTAGCGATTCTTGTTTTTATCCCCCGTGAATATGCCGGCGCTTGCTTTATCGGTTTTGCTATCGGTGAATCTCTCGGTGCGTCTGCGCTTCGTATGTGTGGTGGTATCTTCACTAAAATTGCTGATATCGGCTCAGATTTAATGAAAATCGTCTTTAATATCAAGGAAGATGACCCTCGAAACCCAGGGGTTATCGCTGACTGTACCGGTGATAATGCAGGAGACAGCGTTGGTCCTACTGCCGATGGTTTTGAAACTTATGGGGTAACCGGGGTTGCCTTAATCAGCTTCATCGTTTTAGGGGTTTTCCCGCAGTACCAGGCAGAACTCATCACCTGGATATTTATAATGCGAATCTTGATGATCATTACCTCTATTGCCGCTTACTTTATCAATAAAGGAGCCACAACAGCTGTAAATCGAGGTAAAGAAAGTATCAACTTTGAAGCCCCTCTTACCTCCCTGGTATGGATTACCTCGATTCTTTCCATCATAGTTACATTTATCGTCAGTTACTGGCAGCTTTCTCAATACCCTGATAATCTATGGTTTAAACTCTCGGTCATTATAAGCTGCGGAACCCTTGCCGCGGCAATTATCCCCGAGCTCGTGAAGGTATTTACCAGTTCTAAGTCAACCCACTGTCAGGAGGTAGTGACTGCAGCCCGAGAAGGGGGGGCTTCCCTTGGCATCCTTTCTGGTCTTGTGGCTGGTAATTTTAGCGCTTTCTGGCTCGGTATGGCTATCACTGGTTTGATGTCTCTTGCCTATTTTACCAGTACCTTTGGCCTTGATAATTTTATGGTTTATTCTTCCATTTTCGCCTTTGGTCTGGTGGCGTTTGGTTTTCTGGGAATGGGACCGGTTACCATAGCGGTGGACAGTTATGGACCGGTTACTGATAATGCCCAGTCCATTTATGAGTTATCCCTGATTGAAACGATCCCAAATATCTCTTCTGAAATCAAAAAGGATTTCGGATTCAAGCCAAACTTTGATACAGCAAAACATCAACTGGAAGAGAACGACAGCTGTGGTAATACCTTTAAGGCAACGGCAAAACCGGTCTTAATCGGTACTGCGGTCGTAGGTGCCACAACGATGATTTTCTCTTTGATTTTGCTTCTGAAGAAGACCTTAGGGGTTGAACCAGAAACCATTTTAAATCTACTGAACCCTTACACACTCCTCGGTCTCTTATGCGGTGGAGCGGTAATCTATTGGTTTACCGGTGCTTCGATCCAGGCGGTAACCACCGGTGCCTACCGAGCGGTTCAATACATCAAGAAAAGCATAAAACTCGATGATAAGGCAACCCTGAGTGCTTCCACTGAGAGTTCCAAAGAGGTGGTTAAGATTTGTACGCAATATGCCCAGAAAGGGATGTTCAATATCTTCGTTGCCGTCTTCTGCTTTACCTTAGCCTTTGCCTTCTTTTCTTCACCGGGTGTTTCAAATGCTCCGGCATCCTTCTTCATTAGCTACTTAATTGCAATTGCAGTGTTTGGTCTGTTCCAGGCTATTTTTATGGCTAATGCCGGAGGGTGTTGGGACAATGCCAAGAAGGTGGTGGAGGTTGATTTGAAGGAAAAAGGTACTCCCTTGCACGAAGCTACCGTTATTGGAGATACCGTAGGAGACCCCTATAAGGATACGTCTTCAGTTTCATTAAATCCTATCATAAAGTTTACTACCCTTTTTGGCATTTTAGCCATGGAGATTGCAATCGCCCCAGGAATGAGGAGCAGTGCAGGTTGGGTGGGGATTGTCTTTTTTGTGGTAAGCCTGATATTTGTTTGGCGATCATTTTACGCCATGCGGATTCCAAAAGTATAAAGACCGGTGATACGATATAGAATGAGTTTCAAATGCAGAATAGTTGGCTTGCCCACATTGGGCAAGTCAACTGCTTTAATGCCCCTACTACTGTCGGAGCAGAAGTTAATCATTATCCGTTTATCATAAACTCAAACATAACCTTTCCTTCAAACCCGTCTAAGCGGGATAGCAGGGAAAGATGTTCAAAATAACATTGTCCTCATTTTATTTCCGGAGTCTTTCTCCAATCCGTAATCGGGACAACTTTCCCACTTTCCGGATCAGCTCTGTAAAGCTTTGTACGATGTATCCCTTGATGATTGGTAGGAGAAAAAGTGACTGGACCGGAAAGCCCTCCGGTATCCATGTCTTTTATATTTTCCAGGGCCGTTACAAATCCCTCAATACTCATATTTCTTCCAACCCTGTTTAGCCCTTCGCAAATGAGGGCAGCAAACATCCAACCCCCAGTATACATCTTGCTGCGATATGGCATTTCAGTACCAGGTTTATACTTGAGGGTAATCCTTCGCATCTCCTCCGCGCCCTTTCCGTCATCGTACCAGGAAGAGAAGGGATGAGCGCCTATATAATTCTTTGATGCACTACCTCCCATTCTTACTGTATCTTCCGTGCATGATATTATGTTTCCATAAACGGGAATGTTAAGACCAAATTTCCTTAAATCTCTGAGTAAAGCCACAACGCCTGGAGCACCATGGTGTATCAGGATATGAGTTGGGTTCTTCCTTTTGATGGTCATCACCTGGGAGGTAGCATCGAGGGCACCCATGTTTATTATCTCGGTATCGAGGTTAAAGTTGAAAAACTTAGCCCATTTCCGGACAGATGCAAGGTTTACCTTGCCCGACTCTGAGTCCCAATATACAAATGTTACATTGATCTTCTTGGCTTTAAGATCATTTATAATATAATCTAAGACCACCCCCCACTGATCGTGGTAGACATTGAAGGGCATAAATATATGCCTTTTTAACGGATTTATCTGAGCATCATCAGGGGCTATGCTCATGTTTGGAACCTTCAGTTTTTCTATCTGTCCAAAGAGCGCCTTTGCCCCTCCTGCGTTACCAGGCCCATACATAGCAAATATCTCATCCTTGAAGAGAAGCTTCTTAAAGGCAGCTATGCAGGCAGGTATGGAATAGTGGTCATCCTCAACTATCAACTTTATTTTCCTTCCGAATATTCCACCCTTATCGTTGACATATCTTGTATAGTTCCTGATTCCCTCGGTTATCGGTATCCCTATATCCCCTGCAATAGGCCCTGTTTGGTCCAATATAACCCCGATCTTTATCGTTGTATCCGTTACTCCCCTCACTTCTTTTGCGTGGCTCAAAGAGCCGTAAATCAAAAAAATACTTACCAACAATCCAGCTACCAACAATACATCCTTTCTCACCTTCATACCAAATCTCCTTTGTTCATTTAAACCCTGAACATCCGCAAAATCGAGAGGTTACCCTCCCCTGCATTCTGACCAAACCCAATTGCTATCGAGATTGTTTACTAAACCAGATTCTATAATATGCTAACTTTAATTTTAAACAACGATTACTCTGGCTTCCTCCAGTCCGTCATAGGGATGAACCTCCCAGCAGCAGGGTCTGCCTTGTATATCCTCCATGAGTCTCCGCCCTTATGGCTTTCTGAACTGTAAGTGATAGGGGCACAGAGCCCACCGGTATCATAGTTTTTCATACTCTCAAGAGCACTTACCAGAGCTTCTTCATCGAGATTCTTCCCCGCCCTTTTGAGCCCCTCTACAAGCACAGTCGCCATGATCCATCCGTGGGTGTATATTGTTCCACGATAGGGTTTGTCTGTTCCAGGGTGGTATCTAAGCGTGATTTTTCTCATCTCTTCAATACCCGGCCCCTTACCGTACCAGGGAGACGTAGCATGAACAGAGTAGAGTTGGTTTGCTGCCTCACCGATTGCGTTCATTTCCTCTCCAAGCATTGCTCCCCAACTGGCAAATACTGGTATATTCAACTTAAGCTTCCTTAAATCCCTGACTAAAGTGATTGTTGTTGGGGTGATAGTTCCAACATGGAGCACACAATTAGCATTGTACCTCTTGAAACTCATTACTTGAGTGCTGGCATCCACTGCATCAGGGCTCAGTATCTCCTTTGTTACAGGTGTCAGATTGTATCTCTTAAGCCTCTCCAGTGTGGGAGCTAGATCTATTTTACCGGCCTCGGTGTCAGGGTGGACCACTGCAACCCTGGGTTCCTTCAGATTGAAGTCTTTTATCATATAATCGATAAGAGCTTTCACCTGGCCTGCATAGGTGTCAATGATGATAAATATATACTTCTTCAAAGGAATAACGGCGATTTCAGGCGTCGCAACGGGGATAGTAGGTAACTTATCCTTCTGGATACCCTTCCACAGGACATTGACCTGGCTTGCAGACCCTGGCCCCAGCAAGGCAAATACCTTATCTCTATAAACCAGCTTCTTAAGGGCAGCAATAGAAGGGGGAATGGAATAACGGTCGTCTTCTACAATTAAATTCAACTGTCTTCCATTGATACCACCATGCTCGTTAACATACCTGATATAAGCCCTTATTGCATCAGCCGCCGGGACGCCAAGACTTGCTGCAGGACCCGTTATAGGAAGAATCACCCCCACTTTTATTGATTTATCTGTTACACCCCTGACTTCTTTTGCGTGGCTCAAAGAGCTGTAAATCAAAAAAATAGTTACCAACAATCCAACTACCAACAATACATCCTTTCTCACCTTCATACTAAGTCTCCCCTTATTTTATGATTACTTCTGTCAACAAAAAACTAGTATGTTGCCCCAAGATTTCCCGTCCAAAGATTTTCCAATATTTCCAATTTACTTCCTGAGACCTGCTTTTTCGACCACTTAATAGCCTGTCTTTTTCAGGGTGTTTTGCCTGGCTTTTTACAAATTACTCTGATTTCCTCCATTCCGTCATGGGGATGTACTTCCCACCAGCGGGGTCTGCCCTGTATATCTTCCATGAATCTCCGCCTTTATGACTTTCCGAACTGTAAGTGATAGGAGCACAGAGCCCACCGGTATTATAATTCTTAATACTCTCAATGGCATCTACCAGAGCTTCTCCGTCGAGATTTCTACCGGCTCTTTTTAAACCCTCTACCATAACAGTCTTGAGAATCCAGCCATGGGTGTAAAATGTTCCGCGATAGGGTTTTTCCGTCCCAGGGTGATATTTCAGTGTGATTTTTCTCATCTCTTCCACGCCCGGCCCCTTACCGTACCAGGGAGACATGGCGTGAACAGAGTAGAATTGGTTTGCTGCCTCACCAATTGCGTTTATTTCCTCTCCAAGCATCGCAGCAAAACTGCCAAAAACCGGTATCTTTAATCCCATCTTCTTTGAATCCCTGAGCAGAGTAATGGTTGTTGAGGGGATAGTCCCGACATGGGCTATGACATTTGCTTTGTACCTTTGTATACTCATCACCTGGGAGCTGGCATCGATAGCACCAGGAGCCAGTACCTCCTTTGTTACAGGTGTTATATTGTATTTCTTAAGCCTCTCTATTGCAACTGCAAGGTCTGTTTTCCCAGCCTCAGTGTCAGGATAAACCAGAGCAACCTTTGGCTCCTTCAGATTGAAGTCCTTTATCATATAATCAACAAGAACCTTCGCCTGGCCCGGAGCGATATCGGTGATCACAAATAAATACCTCTTAAAAGGGCTAACAGCAACCTCAGGCAGTGAGATAGATATGGTCGGTAACTTCTCTTTCTGAATGCTCTTCCACAGGGCATTGGTTTGGCTTATAGATGAAGGCCCTATCAAAGCAAATATCTTGTCTCTGTAAACCAGCTTCTTAAGAGCGGCAATAGCAGGTGGAATCGAGTAACGGTCATCTTCTATAATTAAGTTCAACTGTCTTCCATTGACACCACCACTATCGTTAATATACCTGGTATATGTCCTCATCGCCTCAGTCGCCAGGACGCAAGTACCCGCTGCGGGACCTGTCATATCAATACTCACCCCTATTTTTATTGACTTATCTGTTACACCTCGTACTTCAGCGTTGACATTATTAGTACAGGATAAAGTCAAGAATACAAACAGGGCTGCAACCAGTCCAAAAACAATTTTTCTCATAATTTTTTCCTTCCAAAAATAAAATGTTTTCTATTAACCCAGATGCCCCGTCCTGTGGGCGGGGCAATTCACTTTTTAGGCAAAAAAACCCTTATTCTCAAAACGTTAGTTTAAATTTGCTCGCCTCCCCCTATAAGATAAGGTTAAACTTTAATTTTAAGCAACGACTACTCTAGTCTCTTCCATCCCGTCAGAGCGACAAATTGTTTCCTGGCAGGGTTTACTCTGTAAATCTTTGATGCCTGCCCTCCTCTATGGCTCTTCGAGGTAAACGTGATAGGTGGAAGAAGTCCACCGGTATCATAATTCTCAAGGCTTTCGAGAGCCTTTATCAAACCGTCCTCATCCAGGTCCTTGCCAGTCTTTTTTAGCCCCTCAGTTAAAATGGTTAAAAGCCCCCATCCGTAAGTAAATCCTGTACCTCTATAAGGCTTCTCTGTTCCGGGGAAATACCTCAATGTGACTTTCCTCAAGTTTTCTACCCCTGGCCCTTCACCATACCATGGAACGAGTCCGGTTACCACATATGTCTGACTTGCAGCATCGCCAATCTCGTTGAGATCCTCTGCAAGCATCGCCCCCCAGCTATTAAAAACCGGTATCTTGTATCCAAATTTCTTTAATTCCCTGACCAAGGTAACAGCTGTCGAGGTAATTGTTCCGATATTCATGATACAATTAGTATTTTTCCTCTTCAAGCTCATGACCTGTGAGCTCACATCAACTGCACCCGCCATCACTATTTCCTCTGTTACAGCTTCTATATTATACTCCTTCAGCCTCGGAAGCACACCTCTCAAATCGGTTTTACCGGCCTCGGTATCAGGACGTACTATACCAATCCTTGGATTCTTCAACTTATAGTCTTTGACTATGTAGTCTGTAAGAACCATTACCTGCCGCTCATAGGTATCACAGGCAATAAATATATATTTTTTATAGGGATCTACGGTAAGTTCACTGAATACCACACACATAGTCGGCAACTTATCCTTTTGCCATTTATCCCACAGTGGCGGGACAAAGCTCGCTGAACCAGGACCTATTAAGGTAAATATTCTGTCTTTGAAAATCAACTTCTTATACGCCGCAATGGCAGCAGGAATTGAATAGCGGTCATCTTCTGCAATAATTTTTAGCTTTCTTCCATAAACATCTCCCTGATCATTAAAATATCTGGCGTAAGTCTTAATGCCGTTAGCAATGGGCAACGTAACATTGGCAGCAGGACCTGTATGGTCCATTATCACCCCTATTTTTATCACCGTATCCGTTACTCCCCTGACCTCTTTTGCGTAACTCAAAGAGCCGTAAATCAGAAAAATATTAACAAATAACACAATCAATATCAATAATTTGTTTTTTAGTTTCATTTTCAATCTCCTTTCCATTTATGCTTTTTATAACCACCGTTTTCTTCATATGCATTGTAATCTTTCTCTAGGCATTCTAAGTTCAATAATTGTGCCAAAAGGAAAAGGCAGCTGATGAAATAAGAATCAGTGGGAAAATCATGGTAGACAAGGTATTGGCAACTACTAAGAATAAGGATAGTAAAGGCAAACAACTTTATTGTAAACGCACAGGTTACACTGTGTCAAAGGAAAGTTGCATAAAATAGAAAGAAACGTTGAAAGCACCCTTAATTTTTAATGAATAATCCTTGAAATGGCAGTGCAGAACTGTTATTATTATTCAATTTTAATAGGATAGGGGTTATAAGCAATTTCCGAAATGAAGATATATTGAAGATATTCAAGGAGAAAGGAGGTGTAAGGTTCAAAAGGATTTTTAAGTTATCCTGGAAATAAGAAAAAAGAAAATATAAGAAGGCTATACGATTAGTATGGATGTTTTGAAGGTGGAGCTTAACGAATAACATTAAATGGAGGCTTTAATATGTTAGTAAAAAATTGGATGAATACGAATTTAATTACTATCGATGAAGAGGAATCCATGCACACGGCTATAAAGCTGATGAAGGAAAACAATATACGACGTCTGCCTGTTGTGAAAAAAGGAAAGTTGATAGGGATTGTAACGAATCTTGACATTAACAGAGAATCAGCATCCAAGGCTACAACCCTGGCTATTAACGAGTTGAATTATCTTATAGATAAGATAAAGATTAAAAATATTATGACAAAGAAAAACCTAAAAACCATTTCTCCAACAGATACAGTTGAGGAAGCGGCTTTGATTATGTCAGAAGAAAAGATTGGGGTACTTCCCGTAGTGGAGGATGGAAGGCTGGTAGGGATTATCACAGAATCGGACCTATTTAAGGTCCTCATCAGTATGACAGGTGTCCGACAAGGGGGTATCCAGTTTGCATTTGAACTTCAAGATAAGCCCGGCTCTATTAAAGAAGTTGCCGATGTACTGCGGTCTTACGGGGGGCGTATGCTCTGTATAATGACATCGTATGAACAGGCAAAAGAAGGATACCGTCACGCTTACATAAGAATGAAGAACATTGAGAGGGTTAAGCTTGAGACTTTGAAGAAAGAGTTACAAAAATTCAATTTGATGTATATATCGGACAGTAAAGGGTAGACAAAAAGATCCCTGTTTATCAGTTCCTGAATGAATGTGTATATCTGAGATATATCCAGGGAGGTCAGAAAAAGAAAAGGGATTCTTACGGGAGGTAAAACAATGGTTCAAGGTTATGTAGACAACAGGGTACTCAGCTACACAAAGAATATTCATGCAGCTGCGGAGAACATGGATAATGGGAACACCATAGCAAGGGTCAGAGCAGATGATACGTTCATGTCTGCCGAGATGGAAATAGAAGTTAAAATACCTGATTTAAAGATCGTATCGATACAGGGCAGAATAATTCGATCCTTTGCCGAGGAGTGTAAAAACAACGTAGAGATTTTGAAACGTGCAATTGGTATGCGTGTAGGGGCAGGAGTCACCAGATTGGTAAAAGAAACAATAGGGGGGCCTAATGGGTGTAATGTCTTTGCTGATATGATACTCGAAGGCTGCAATGCGATGATAATGGGATTTACCGTTGAGGAACTTGACAAGCAGCTTGCATCGGAGACCGATGAAGGTTATGAGCAGGTACTCAGGGACATGCTGGAACACAATCCAAGGGTTGCGAGCTGTATAGCCTTCACCGAGGGTAACGAACTGAGAAGAAGACTGGGGGTGTAATGATGTTTGAATTTACAAGAACCAAGTCCATAGGTGTGGAGAAGAGGGAAGGTGGTATATTTCTGGTACATGGGTTTCTGGATGATAATGTCTACACCATAGAGCTGGACATAGAGGTAAAGACTCCCGAACTTACCATATTCAGTGCCAGGGGCAATATGAAGAGATACACCACTCCGGAGTGTACTAAAGCCCCGAGCATCCTTAGTGATGCGGTGGGCATTCAGATAGGCGGTTCTGATTTTGAGACAAAGATAAAGAAGCTTGTTGGCAGGGGAGGATGCCGGCATCTGGCAGACCTCTTTATCGAGTGCTGCAATGCTGTTTTTCCTGCCCTTATACAGACCCAATGGAAAGATGCTAAATCTAAAGGGATCAGTAAAGATGATTTTATTAAAGGGTTGGTAAACAATGAGCCTAAAATCAGAGACCGATGCATAACGTATTCCAAGGATAGTAGCCTGATTAAAAAACTTAATGTTTCCTGGTGATTAAAATGGTAGTCGACCTTCATATTCATACAAAAAGGCTCTCTCCTTGCAGTGAGATGGAACCGGAAGAAGCTGCCTCAGAGGCTAAAAGGATCGGGTTGGACGGGGTATGCTTTACGGAACACAATAAGGTCTGGGATCCCCAGGAGATTTTGAAGATTGAGAAAAAATCTGGAATCTCGATCTTTCAAGGAGTTGAGATAGATACTACAGAAGGACATGTACTGGTTTTTGGGCTTCAGAAAAACTTTCAAGGGATAACTCCTATTGAAGATTTGCGTCAAATGGTGAATAACGTTAATGGGTTTATGATAGCAGCCCATCCCTTTAGGGGTTTTTTATTGTTTGGTTTTTCCAAACTGCAGATGAATGTGGACGATGCCAGTAAAAACCATCTCTTTAAGTTTGTTGACGGCATTGAAATATTCAGTGGGAGGCAGACGCCCAAGGAGAATGATTTTTCATGCCAGGTATGCGATAGACTGAATCTAAGACCGGTTGGGGGGAGTGATGCCCACTCTACAAAGGATATTGGCAGATGTGTTACCATATTTGAAAATAAGATAGCTAGCCAGGAAGACCTCATAAGAGAGTTAAAGACGGGAAGATTTAATGCCGGGTATTTTCAAAGGGGTTAGTATTAAGATTAGGGAGAGATATGGACATATCTAGGTGATGAATTACTAATATCTGCGGCGATTTTTGGAAATTAACTGGACATTTTTAATATTTACCCATATACTATATATAATCATTTAACTGGACATTTCTAATAAGATGTTACCATCTTCTACAGAAATAGAATGCTTCAACAAACTGACAGGATGGCGCCTCCATTTCGCATGGCTGCGGTTAATGAATGGAGAACACGAGACTGTCTTGCGTATTGCCATCGATGGGGCAGTTTCTATATTTCAAAGAAAATTCTTTGATAAACCGTATATGGAGGAACCTGTTGTTCTCTCTACTCGTTCACTTTTAATGAAGGGGGGACTTTCCAAGGAGAGGTGTGTATCGTCATTCGAACTCTTAGCTAAAAGAGTTTTTAGTGGTCAGGGTATTCAGGCTGAAAAGCCAGGTGTGATCTTCAGAGACCTTCTTTCTTTGAAATCCATGTGCCCATGGAGCGTCATGGATATTTCCCATGTTTCTTTCCCTTTGGTCTTTCGTATAGGAAAGGAAGGAGAAATGTTGAATCAGACAGACAGCAATTTCAGTCTGAAAGGATGCCCTGTGCTTTGTGACAGAGCTGGAAAAATCTGGGCACCAATTACCCTTGCTGACGAGACCGACATTGATGCATCATGTAGCGATATACTGCTTGTTTGTTATTCTCCCATTGAACAAGCAAGAAAGGTGGCAGCAAAGACACATTTGGGAAGTATGGTACACATGACACAGTCATTTCGTTTCGTTATAGAACGAGCATTTTTGCCAAAGGAGGAGTTGTAATCTAAATAAATGCGATTGTCTTGTAGAGGAAGATATGTCACTAGAGCGATGATTGAACTTGCACTTCATCATGGGAAAGAAGCGCTCCCACTAGCAACAATAGAGAAAAATCAGGGCATTTCAAAGAAATACCTGACTCAATTAATGGGTGTTCTAAAACTGGCCGGGCTCATAAGAGTCGTTAGAGGAAAAAACGGGGGATATCTGCTTGCCCGCTCCCCTTCAGAAATAACCCTAGCTGACATCCTTTATGCTGTCGAAGGAGATATGTCGCTTATTGACTGTGTTAAAGATGCAAAATTGTGTTACCGATCTGACGAATGCATATCGCGTCCAACATGGGTTGAGCTTAGTGAGCTAATCAAGGACTATTTAAGAACTACGACTTTAGAAGACATTCTTAAAAAGGGGATCTTCTTGCAAATGTCTAATGCGAATAAGTAAATAAGATGATTACCTATTTGGAACCGAAGACTTGGGCATTTGAGTTATTGCTAGGCAGCCAGATTCTAAAGCACGAGCCTTTATTTTCTTCAGATTCTACTTTTATAATTCCTCCATGTTCTGATACGATTTTCTTTACAACTAATAGTCCAAGACCTGTACCTGTTGAACCCTTGGTGCTAACCATTCCGTGAAAAATCTTTTCCCGGATTTCTTTTTTCATTCCAATGCCGTTGTCTAATACTTCGAAGATAATCCCCCCCTGATTTTCCGATTTTAGTCTAATGGCAATTTGGCCCGGATATCCAGGAGGGGTAGCATCGATTGCATTAGACACCAAGTTCATTAGGCATTGATACAGGGCGTGTGAATCTACGTAAATATCACCGAAATCCCCCTCGTATTCCGAGATAATTTCGATATTCTTATTATGGGCTTTATTCTCCATTGTTTCAATTACATCCTCAACTATATTTTTGGGGTCATACTTCTCAAAAATAGACTCACGGTCTTTTGCATAGTTCAATAGGTTAATCACAAGCTCAGAAATGAGGTCGATGTTCTTTTCGATCATCTTCCAACCCTTTTGAGTATCCTTTCTATCATTTATCATATTCCCCTTCTTGTAAATGTACACACCTCCCAAAAGGCCATCCAGGATGTTCTTGATCGAGTGGCTGATACTGGCTACAGCCTGACCAGTAGCGCTAAGTCTTTCAGACTGGATCAGTTCTTGACGAAGTTTCTTTATCTCTCGAAGATCCTGAAAAAAGAAAACCTTCCCTAAATGCTCTTCTTCCTCGTACAGGTTTATACCCGAGAGTCTAACTGGTATTGGCTCTTTGTTCTTGTCCATAATTTCAGATTCCATGGGTTTAAAACCGCGCAACACTACACCATAATCATATATAAGTGGACGGTTAATCTTTACAGCAATCTCTTCGGAAAATAAGTCATTTAAAGACAGTTTGTCGATGACCTCTGATTCGGAATATTTGGTGAGGTTTTCTGCAACGAGATTGAAAATCTTTACAGTCCCAACCTCATTTGCTGCAATGATTCCCATTAAAGAATTCTGAATCATGTTGCTCTGAAATTTGTAAGACTTCTCAAGTTCGGTACTGGAAGTCTTGAGCATGTATATCATGTGCTGAAATGAATCCGCCAGTTGAACAATCTCATCTCCTTTGTGGGTTTTGTAGACTTCACATTTTTGACATCCTTTGAGCTTTTCGGGGAATTTGGGTTCATAACCCTCACAAGGCGTACCATCGACAAACCAACATTGAACCGCTATATTTGTGTAAGCTGCACAGTCCCTATGCCCGCACTTTTTAATCTCCCAACAATTGACATGCTTCCCAAAGAAAATATCCATATCCAGGTTACCCACTGATATTTCGTCTGCAACACGGGTCAAAGTAACTATTGGGCGTGTAGTATATCGCAGAAAAGGTCTTACGATGAGGAAGAAAATAAAAATCATGGCACCGAAGATCGATAGATAGATGGTCATAAACTGCCTGAGGAAAGCGTTCATCGATGATGTAGAAAAACCGATCTTTATTGCACCGATGTTTTTCCCCTCATGAATAATAGGCGAAACTATCTCCATGATGGTTTTATCGTGGGCTTTAATGTTTTGGCTGTTTTTATTTTCGGTGGCTTCGTTCCCAAGATTATTTTGGGTATGTTGTAACGGTAATTCTCGGTCTAACGATTGCCCCAGCGTTTCTCCGTTTTTGTTATTAACAATCATATAGAGACTGCTTCCATAGAGTTTATTCTCTTCTGAAAGCAAATGTGTCACTCCAGTTCTGTCTCCAATCAAAACCAGAGACACCAGGTGATGAGACAATGAATCGGTGATAGTTTGGAAGTGGTTCTCGTATTCCTTTATAAGATGAACCTTAAGTGCCCATTGAAGAGCGATCGCCCCCACTAGGCCAAAAAGAATCAGCAGGAGGAAGACAATAAGCAGTATTTTGTTGTGAAATGACAGTTTGCTGTATATGAGAGTAGGGCGATTTCCGTGAAACTGAAGGCGCGATAAAGGTGGCAAGACTTGCATATTAAACCTGCAAAGAATAAATTGAGGGAATCAACCCAATAAATTTAACACCATGTTCATTTCTTATCCAAATACAACCTCCTTTTCAGATCCACGGCTGAGAACATTGTTGACGACACGCATAAGGCGTTGCGGCGTTACAGGTTTCTCAATAAAACCATCAGGTACTCGAACTTTGGATTTAGAGATGATATCTTTCCAATCGACGTTGATTTGTTCCTTAATACCCGTAATTATAATCAGGGGAACATCCCTTAACGGCTCTTCTGGTCGACGTAACCATAGGAACAGATTTACACCTGTTTTACCGGGCATTAATAAATCCAGGCAAATCAAATCAGGAGGGTCCTCTCTTATCAATTTTTCCCCGTCCACAGCATTGTTGGCTGTTTTAACGGAAAAACCATTCTCTTCCAATATTGTTGAGAAGTAGGTTGTCAAGTCTTCCTCATCATCGATGACAACAATTCTTTTTCTTAAATTTTCCTTTTCCAAATGTCCCATTTTAATGCCCCTCCTTTTTTAAACTCTTACTTTTTCTGCGTTCATTACTTATTTATCCAAGATTACAGCTTTATCAAAGAGGTCGAACACCCCTCCGACCCTAACATCCATCTTGTGGTAGTCCATAAGTTGCATAATCTGTCGTTTGCAGTTAGCGCATGGAGCTGCCACGTATTTTGCTTCCGTCTCTTTAATTTGATTCAACTTCATCTTTCCCCCTACATTCATTCTATACTCCATAAAAGTAACCTCATTCTTCTCTACCCCTTCTTTGCCATCCATAACTGCCAGGCCACCTCCGCCTCCACAGCACCAGTTATTTTCCCGGTTTGGGGTCATTTCCCGGAAATCAGTTACGCATGCCCTCAATAAAGCTCGTGGTTCTTCAATTACCCCAGTGCTTCGTGCGAAGTTGCACGGGTCATGATAGGTTACAGGTTCTGCATTTCTACTTGGGTCAAGCTTAAAGGCTCCTTTGTTTAGCTTTTCTGCCGCGAGTATAAATATATTAGTAACCTCATAAGGAATATCATTGCCCCAATAGAAAGGTCCCCCGATACGCTTAGCGATTCGATAAGCATGACCACACTCACCAATTACAAGTTTCTTTACCTTAAGCTCCAGGCAAGCGTCGTGGAGTACCTTATTCTTGCGCTTCATGTGGGCATCGTCACCAGTAAATAGCCCAAAATTTGCGCCGTCGAAGGCCTTTGAGCTCATTGTCCAGTTTAATCCAGCTGCATGGAAAAACGTTGCAGATCCCATCTGAGTTTCGGGAAATGAGATTAAGTCTGCCGAAGCCGGCACAAATAGAATGTCTGCTTCCTGATCAACAGGTATTTTGATAGGAATGCCGTGCTCTTCCTCTAACTCCGATTCGAGGAATTCAACGGCATTCAAGAAGGACTTATAAGTTTGCCCTTCATCGTTTCCGAATTTATCGGATGTCTCTTGGGTTTGCACCATCATCTTTGGGGAGAGGCCAAGAGCATGAACAACAGCACGACCTTTACGCGTGATCACGGAGTTGTCGATACCAAAAGGACAGTATAATGCGCAGCGGCGACAACCAGAACACTCGTAGAAGTCTCGCACCCATATTTGCACGTCATCTGCACTTAAATTCTTGTTGTCGCCGTTTAAGAGACCACTGATCTTTGTGAGTATTGAACCATCTTGTTTATACAGCTTTCGGATAAGGTCAGATCGGGCAGCCGGGTTTGTTCGACGATTAGGGTTGGCCCTAGCCACATGGCACTGCTCAGCACACGTTCCACACTTAGCACAGATGTCCATATATAGTTGAAGGGCTCTGGGGCCATCCTTGATGGCATTTACAGAGTTGATTACTTTTTCGATATCACTATGGGAAATCACTCTTTCTTCGCTCATTATAACACCTCTCTATTCTTGATAAATTATTGATTTGCTATAGAATGTGCCGGGTATATGTAAAAATTTGCTAAAAGGTATGTAGATTATCAATAACTGTCCCAAAAAGAAGTGCACAAGAAAAGCAGGATCAGCAGGGACAGATACTATACTAAAAGTGACAAGGGCTGCAAAGTACTCCCTGGTTTGAGCAAGATCAAAATGGGTTATAAACCGCATTATATCTCCGCTAGTGATAATGGCGAGGACCAAACCTAATGTGAAGTAATCTTCCCAATCAGAGATTTCCTTAACACGTTGAATCACAATTCGTCGAAAAAGCAAGTATATTCCCATCGCAAGAATAATTAACCCAGCTATTCCCCCAACCGTGTCAGAGAAAGTGTCCACATCATCCTTTCCCATTCCAAGTGCATGCCATAGAATAGGAAAGTCGGTTACCACTCTGAAATGACCGATGAAAATCAGGGCAAGACTAGCGTGAAATATCCAAGTCCCACCCCACAGAGTCTTGTTGCCTTTAAAAAGGCTCTGGAAAATAAAAACTTCTTTAATAATTTTTCTCCATTTCCCACCTGGGGTTGAGGAAGTAGGGTAGAGGGTCATCTTCCCCTGGGCAGCCCTGTTCCATTTGCGGATTTTGTAAATAATACCCCATAAAAAAACAACCAATGTAATATACGGGAGTATCCCACCAACAACTAGTTTAATCACTGTCATAATATCCTCCTTAAAACTAATTTCGTATTGTCAAAATATTTTTATCTTTTAGGCAAAAACCCCTTTATTCCCAACATGTTACTTGAAATAGGCTTACCTCCCCCTATAAGATAGGGTTAAAAGTACTATATCATTTGCTTTTTAGCCTTTTTTTCGAGGATTTCCCTGCCAAAAACTGCCGCGCCAAGGGCTCCTACTATCTGAGGCTCAAAACATATATTTGCCTTTAACCCTACCTTCTCTTCTATCCTTTTCACTACCCCTATATTCTTGGCAATACCTCCACTGATGACAA